>DASZWL010000261.1:0-7321 GCA_035546695.1 Rhodanobacteraceae bacterium
CACCGAGGCGAACGCGCACGCGGTCGATTCGCTCTTGAACTACGAGACTGTCAAGTACTTCGGCAACGAGCGCCACGAGTTCGCGCGCTACGACGGCAGCCTCGTCAAGCTCGAGGAAGCGACCGTCAAGAGCCTGAAGACACTCGCCGTGCTCAACATCGGCCAGGCCGGCATCGTCGCGACGGGTCTCACGCTGCTGCTCTGGCGCGCCTCGGCCGGCGTCGTCGCCGGCACGCTGACGCTCGGCGATCTCGTGCTCGTCAACGCGTTCCTGATCCAGCTCTCGATTCCGCTCAACTACCTCGGCATGGTCTACCGCGAGGTCAAGCAGGCGCTGACGAACATCGAGCGCATGTTCGTGCTGCTCGGCGAGGAGAAGGAAGTCGAGGATGCGCCCGATGCGAAGCCGCTCGCGCTTGCGGGCGGCGAAGTGCGCTTCGAGCACGTCGATTTCAGCTACGACGCGGCGCGGCCGATCCTGCACGACGTCGATTTCCGCATCCCGGCCGGAAAGACCGTCGCCGTCGTCGGCACGACCGGCGCCGGCAAGTCGACGCTCGCGCGCCTCCTGTTCCGCTTCTACGATGCGACTGGCGGGCGCGTCACGATCGACGGGCAGGACATCCGCGCGGTGACGCAGGAATCGCTGCGCCGCGCGATCGGCATCGTCCCGCAGGACACGGTGCTCTTCAACGACACGATCTGGTACAACATCGCCTACGGCCGGCCGGACGCGACACGCGAGGAAATCGTCGCGGCCGCGCGCGCGGCGCACATCCACGCGTTCATCGAATCGCTGCCGCAGGGCTACGAGACGCAGGTGGGCGAACGGGGCCTCAAGCTCTCCGGCGGCGAGAAGCAGCGCGTCGCGATCGCGCGCACGCTGCTCAAGAATCCGTGCATCCTCGTCTTCGACGAGGCGACCAGCGCGCTCGACACGCGCACCGAGAAGATCATCCAGGGCGAGCTCGCCGAGATCGCGCGCGACCGGACGACGCTCGTGATCGCGCATCGCCTTTCGACGATCGTCGGCGCGGACCAGATTGTCGTGCTTGAGCACGGCCGCATCGTCGAGCGCGGCACGCATGCGGAGCTCCTCGCCCACGACGGCCGTTACGCGATGCTGTGGCGGCTGCAGCAGGAGCGCGCCGCCGCATCGCCGCCCGCGGAAACGCCGGCGCCCGACCTCGCCGTCGAGGCCTGACAGGCCGCGTCGCTTTCGCGCAAAGGCGCGGCGAAAGCGCCTCCCGCCGCGCCCGTTCAGGATAGGCATGCCGCTTGCATCAGCCGGTTCCAGCGAAATTCCGCTCTTACGGAACCTGGCCGACATGAGCACGACTCGCACGATCGCCGTCACGGGAGCCACCGAACAGGACGCCGCGCGCATCGCGGGACTGCTCGACCGCAATCGCCACAAGCTGTCGACGCCGTGGGAGCGCACCGACGCGGTCGACGCCGACCTGCTGCTCGTCGACATCGAATCGATGTACGGCCAGATGGACTGGCTGCGCGCGCGATCGAGCGGGCGCCTCGTCATCGCCTATACGAGCGCGGCCCAGCCGCTCGAGCCGGAATTCTCGTTGCGCAAACCTGCGATCAGCGGCGAGCTCGTTGCCCTGCTCAACCGCATCGCGGCCGGCATGGACGAGGGCAAAGCCAAGGCCGCGCCGCCGATGCAACCCGCGAACGCGTCCACGTACGAAGCCTCTGCCGCTGCGGCGAACGCGGCGTCGGACACGAACGCAGCGAGCGCGAAATCCGATCTGGCCCCGGCGACGATCAAGATCGATCCGCCAGCGTCATCGCCCGAAAGCGACCGCTCGCCAACCGCGGCTCCGCGCATCGGGATCGTCGCGACTGCGCTGAAGCGCGAAGCACGCAACGACACGCCCGCGATTGCGCCACCTGCCGCGACGCCGGCTCCGCAAACCTGCCGGATCGACGAGCTGATGAGCGCGCTCGATCCCGCCGAAGGTCCGGTCCGCCTCGTGCACGAAGGACTGCCCTCGATCATCCTCGACCCGGCTCACCAGCGCTGGTACGCGGGCGTCAACGGCCTGAAGCCGCTTTCCGGCTGGGCCCATCAACAACTGCGTCGCGATCAGTTGATCCGGCTCGACGCCGCCGAGTTCGCGAACGCGACCGAGATCCTGCCGGCACAGCCCTACTCGCGCCTGATCTGGCTCGCGCATCTCGCGCGCAGCGAGGGAACGCTCGATGCCGGGCTTCCGGCCGGCGGACGCTACCGCCTGACACGCTGGCCGCAGGTCGAGCGCGAGTTTCCGAAGCACTTCCGCATTGCGACCGCGATGATGCGCGGTACCGGTACGCTCGAGGAGCTTGCGGCGCAAAGCACCGCGAGCGTCGCCGACGTCGCCGATTTCGTGAACGCGTATCACGCGCTCGGCTACGTCGCCTGCGAAGCGAACCTGCCCGTGACGTCGCCGAACGATCGCACGGGTCTCCTGAAGCGCGTGCGCGAGTCGCTGCGGAGCTGAGCAGCGCCGGGCTCGCGGTCGAGCCGTGTCTCGGCAACGTCGCGATATTCCGAGCGTTCGGCTGCGGAAAGCAGATTGTCGGGCAAGATGAACGGCGTTCGCTGCCTCCAAGCGAAGCCGTCGCGCTTCATCGGAGTCGGTATCACGTGCGTACGGTTGGGGCTATATTGCGATCGGCACGTTCGTAAGACGGCCTGCACGGATGATCCGGCCGAGGGCAACTCCGATCCGGCATGGCGACTTCAGCAACACAGCCCCAAACCGAGCAGCCTCGCGTTCGCTATCGCTTCGGAGTCTTCGTGCTCGATCCGGCGACGCGCGAGATGCGGCGCGACGGCGAATTGCTGTCGTTGTCGCCCAAGGTCTTCGACTGCATCGTCTATCTCCTGACACATCGTGAACGGGCGGTCGGCGACGACGAGCTCGCGGCGGCCGTATGGGGCAAGGCCGATGTCACGGACGCCCAGCTCCGCCAGCTCGTGCGCAAGGTGCGTCGAATCGTCGGCGGCGACGGAGATCACCAGTCGACGATAAGAACGATCGCGCATTTCGGATTTCACTGGGTCGCCGACACGGCGCTGGATACCGCGTCATGCGACGTTCCTTCGGCCGACGAGCGTAGCGATCGACCCGCCGCGGCGTCCGGAAAGCAAGAAGAGATCACGTCGAGCCATCGGAACCGACGCATCGCTCGCGTAGCGCTCGGACTCGGATTGACGGCGGCAGCCATCTTCGCGTTCGCTCTGGCTCGTCGGCCCGTCGGCGACGGCGAGATCGTTCCCGTCGCGCATCCTGTCGCCGACGAAACCTCTCATGCGATCGCCGTACTGCCGACGCAGATCACATCGAACGACGACACCGACGTCTCGTGGATGACGCTCGGCCTCATGGATTTCGTCGCAGGCCATCTCCGAAAAGCGTCCGTACCGATCGTTGCAACGTCGGACGTCGTCGCGCTGAGTCGCAACGCGCCGACCGGCGGTCTCGTCGAGCGCGTGCGGAATGCGACGCGCGCCAGCGGCGTCGTCGTCTCGTCGGCAACCCACCAGCAAAATGGCTGGCGCGTGCGTCTTGCATTGCGCGGCGCAAACGACATGGAGCGAGCCGCCGAAGCCGATTCGCCCGATGTGCTCGTCGCGGCACGGGAAGCTTCCGATCGTTTGCTGATGTTGCTCGGCAAGGGCGCGCCGGTTCCGGCTCCGGACGATAGCGAGCCGACGACGGCCGAGCTCGCGCAGCACATCGAATCGGCGCTGCTGGTGAACGACTACGGCACGGCGCGTCGCCTGATCGAATCGGCCGCTCCCGCAGTGCAGGAGATGCCGGAATTCCAGCTCGATCTCGCGCGCATCGACAGCGCACTCGACAAGGACAAAGCCGCGCGCGAACGGCTCACCGCCCTTCTGCTCAAGGTTTCGGCAAGGGACAATCCGGTTCTGCACGCGCGCGCGCTTACCGCGCTCGGCTGGATCGATACGACCGATACGAAGACTGCGCTCCAGGAATATTCTCAGGCCATCGATCTCCTCGCGCGCACGGACGATCCGGTTCATCTCGGCGCCGCTTACCTCGGTCGCGCCGTCGCATACAGCCTCGCTCGGCAATTCGACAATGCGAAAGCGGATTACGCCCGGGCGCGCGTCATGTTCTCGCTCGCGAACGACTCCCTTCATCTCGCGAGCGTGGATGTCGACGAGGCGGCGCTCGACGCCGATTTCGGGCGCCCCGCCGATGCGCTGCCGCTGTTCGAACGCGCGGCGGCAACGATCGAGCGCTTCGGTGCGATCGATGAGCTCATAACGCCCGTCTGCAATCAGATCCTCGTGCATCTCGAGCTCCTGCAATCCGCCAAGGCGCTCTCCGTCTACGAACGCATGCGCCCGAAAGTGGCTGCGGCCGGCAGCCAGGAGTCCCTGCACTTCCTCGACTATCTCGGCGCGGTGAGCCTCGGCGCCACCGGGCGTCTCACCGCCTCGCGGACGCTCGCCGCCAGCGTCGCAAACGCGTCCGGTCCAGGAGAGGGCCTGGTGGGCCTGATCGATGGCTTTCTCGCCGAGCTCGATCTGTCGGACGGCAAGCTCGATGCCGCGGCCGCGCACGCTTCGAAATCGGTTGCACATCTCGCGGAGCTGAGACGTTTCCCCGAAGCGGCGGCGAGCGCCCGGCTGACGCTCACGCGCGCGCTGCGAGGTGCGGGGCACGCTACGGAAGCCGAGACGCAGACTCTTGAATTCGCGACGATGAACGCAAAGACGCCGAAGATCGCTCTTCGCGCGCAACAGTACTGGAGCAGCGACAGAGCGCGCGCGATCGAAATCTATGAAGCGGCGGCGCAGGCGGCCGAGCACGGCGGCGTCCCCTACGAGATACGCGTCGTCGCCTTGTCCTATGGCAAGGCGCTCCTCGATGCCGGTGATCTCGCCGAGGCCAGCGCAGCCATCGGCCGCGTAGGGCGCTGGGCCTCGCAGGATTTCGAATCCGCCGTGCTGCAGACCCGCCTCTATCGCGCGCTCGATCAGAACGACGCCTGGCAGCTCTCGCTCGACAACGCACACGCGCTCGCGGGAGAACGTGCGATCCCCGCCGACGTCCAGTCGCCGCCTCCTGCAAACGTTTCGCTCGTTCAGTCGCAGCACTGAATATCTCGCCGAATCAACCGTTTGTGCATCCGCGTCACGCGGCGTTATCGCTCCGGATACGGCAAAGGGTTGCTGACTCGCATTCGCCGGCCTAGGTTCGATCGCGTGCCGTGGCGTGCTCCGCTCCGCTGAGACGCGCGCGGCAGACCGCTTCCGACCGACTCGATCCCAGGGGAAACATTTCATGAAAACGACCCGTCCCAAGGCTTCCGGAAAATCATTGACGATTCGGCCGCTCGCGGCCTGCGTGTTCACCGCGCTCGCGACGGCGCTGGACGGCGGCGCTTCCGCCTCCGCGCAAACGCCTCATGCCTTGTCGGTAAAACCCAATTCGACGTTACCCGTCACGAGCTGCGCCGACGACGGCAGCGCCGGCACGCTGCGCAGCGTCGTCGCGAGTGCGGTCAGCGGCGATACGGTCGACCTGAGCCAGCTCGATTGCAGCACGATCACTCTGGAAGGTGGCCAAATCGAAGTCAGCGTCGCCTCGTTGACGCTCACAGGCCCCGGCCGCGACCTGCTCGAGATCGACGGCCACGATGCAAGCCGCATCCTTTTTCACAGCGGCACGGGAACGCTGACCGTTAACGGCCTGACCTTGACGCGCGGACGCGCCGACACCGCCATTCCGTCGAATCCGCCGTCCTTCGAGGCGATCGGCGGCTGCGTGCTTTCGAAGGCAAGCATCGCCATGACCGGCTCCGCCGTTACGCAATGCAATGCGATCGACGGGGCAGGCACGGCCAATGCCGCCGTGGGTGGAGGAATCTACGCCAGCGGCCCCATCGACCTGACCGACGCGATCGTTTCGAACAACACGGCCAGCGACATGTCCTCCGCAACAGCCGTCGCAGCGGGCGGCGGCATCGTGGCTGCATTTAGTCCGATCACGCTGACCGACAGCATCGTTCAGGACAACGTCGCCGAATCGGCGGGTTCCGCGACGGCTGGTGGCGTCTACGGCTGGTTCGGTAAGGTTAGGCTCACGAATTCCGTGATCGACGGCAACTTCGCTGGCTGTGACACGACTACGGTCTCCTGCACGCAAGCGTCCGGCGGAGGCGTCGTCACTTTTGGATACGACCAATCGCTCAACACTTCGTCAAGCACGATATCGAACAATACGGCGTCCGCCTCGGGGGTGGTGCGCGGAGGAGGTTTCGCGCTGTTCGCCAATTCGCCCCACAATTTCCACGATACGCAAATCAGCGACAACACGGCGTTCAGCGCAGATGGAGCCGAAAAGGGCGGCGGCGGATATCTATTGGGCAATCTCGATGTCACAGGTTCCACGATCAGCGGTAACTCCGCCGGCGAGGGCATGGGAGGCGGACTGTTCGTCTATTACGGAGGGGTGATCCTGGAGAACAGCACGGTATCGGGCAATTCGGCCGGGAACGCAGGCGCCATCTATAACGCGCATGCCGTCGGCTACTATAACTCCAACGTTCCGGTGCTCTTGTTCAACAGTACGATCACCGCCAATACGGCAACGTGGAGCGGCGCGCCTCAGGGAGTGACGGGTGGCGTGCTCGATACGCAAACGGCTTTCGACTTCGGGTTTTCCGAAGCAGCATCGTGGCCGGCAACACCGCGCCGAACGCCGATCCTTCCCGCGCCGATCTGATCCTCTTGTTCGGATCGACGGTCGGAGACCACAACCTGATCGTCGCCGCCGCAGGCGTCACGCTCCCTTCCGACACGATCAGCGCCGATCCGCTGCTCGGTCCCTTGCAGGACAACGGCGGCCCGACCCTGACGCATGCGTTGCTGCCGGGTAGCCCGGCCATCGACGCCGGCGCCAACTTTCGAAACTTCCAATTCGACCAGCGAGGCAACGGTTTCCCGCGATCGTTCGGCATCGCGCCCGACATCGGTGCGTTCGAGCGGACCATTACAACTTCGACATGCTATGGCCACTGGAGCCTGCCCTGCAGATCCTCGCAGGGCGCAGCTAACCCGGCAGGCACTACGAAGCCATAGCGCAGCCTACATCTTCTCCTCGAACTGCACGCCGGAAGCGTCGCAGCGATCGACGCGCTCAACGTCGGGATCGCTGCGGCGCGCGAGCCAGCAGTCGTCGTAGACCGAGCAGTAGCAGATCGTCATCTCGAGCCGATCCTGCGCGGCGTAGAACGCCCTCGCCTGCCCGATGTCGGACAGGTGCAGCGCCTCGATCGTCGT
>DASZWL010000262.1:0-2393 GCA_035546695.1 Rhodanobacteraceae bacterium
CCGATGCCGAGCGCGACGTCGAGACCGAGCGAGCCCGTCGAGACGACGTCGATCGCTTCGTCGGCCTTGTCGCCCATGCGCATGACCGCACCCTTGCCGAACTGCTTCTCGATCTGGCTGAGTGCGGATGCGAGCGCGCGGCGCTTGTTGTCGTCCATTGCCTTGACCTCTTCGATGCGGTTCATGCGGCGAGATTGCCGCGGCAACGTCTCAGGGATTAAGACGCGCCGTGATGAACGTGCCGCACAGGATTATCCCACAGCATCCGGCGCGCGATCGTCGAAAGCCGCGTCAGGTCGTAAGAACGCGCCGCACGCCTTCGAGCGCCGCGGCGACGGTCTGGCGCCGCACCGCTTCGCGATCGCCTTCGAAATGGAAGAGCTCCGATCGCGCGTAACCGCCGCGCCGCTTCCACCCGATCCACACGGTGCCGACCGGCTTGCCCGGCGTGCCGCCCGAAGGACCTGCGATGCCGGTAACAGCGACAGCGACACTCGCACCGAACCGCGCGAGTGCGCCCGACACCATCTCGACGACGGTTTCCTGACTCACGGCGCCGGTGCGCTCGAGCGTCTGCGGCTGCACGCCGAGCAGCGACTCTTTCGCCTCGTAGCTGTACGCGACGACGCCGCACTCGAACCACGCGGAGCTGCCGGCGATGTCGGTCAGCGTCTTCGCGATCCATCCGCCGGTGCAGGATTCGGCCGCAACCATCGTCTGGCCGCGCGCGATCAGGATTTCGGCGACGGTTTCGGCGCGTTCCTGAAGGTCGGCATCGGTCGGAATGTCGAGCGGGTTTGACGCGGTGGTCGTCATCGTTCGAGCATACTCCACTCCTTTGACCGCCCGGATGCCGTCATACGGTCAACCGCTCTCTCAATCGTACGATCCATGATACGATTGAGCCATGACTACGATCAGCGCCAACCATCTCAAGACGCAAGGCGTCTCCGCGATCGCCGAAGCACTCGCCGATGCGCCCGAGGCGACCGTCTCGGTCCGCGGCAAGGAGCGCTTCGTCGTCATGGACATCGAGCACTACCACTATCTGCGCGAGTGCGAGCTCAGCGCCGCGCTCGCCGAGAGCCAGGCCGATCTTGCCGCCGGTCGTTTCGTCAAGGAATCGGTCGACGCGCACATGAAGCGCCTGGCCAAGCTCGCGTGACGTATGTCCTCATCTTCACCGAGCGATACAACCGCTGTGCCACGCGATTCCTGAAGCGTCATCCGGAGATCCGCGAGCAATACCGCAAGACGCTCTTGCTGTTGCAGGCCAACCCGCATCATCCTTCGCTGCGCATGCGCGCACTGGCCGGGAAGTTCGCGGGACTCCATTCGATCTCGATCAATCTCTCGTACCGCATCACGATCGACTTCATCATCCGCGAAAAGCAGATCGTACCGATCAACGTCGGGGACCACGACGCCGTTTACCGCCGAGCGTCTGCAAAACGATGAACCGAACCGACACAGACGCGTCCGTCCGCGAGCACACGCCGCTGATGCGCCAGTACCTCGCTGCGAAGGCGGAGCATCCCGACACGCTCGTGTTCTTCCGCATGGGCGATTTCTACGAGCTCTTCTACGACGACGCGCGCAAGGCAGCGAGACTGCTCGACATCACGCTGACGCAGCGCGGCCAGTCGGCCGGTGCGCCGATTCCGATGGCAGGCGTGCCGTATCACGCGGTCGAAGGCTATCTCGGCAAGCTCGTGCGCCTCGGGGAATCCGTCGCGATCTGCGAGCAGATCGGCGATCCGGCCGCGGCGAAGGGGCTCGTCGAGCGTCGCGTCGTGCGCATCGTCACGCCGGGTACCGTCACCGACGAATCGCTGCTCGAACAGCGCCGCGACAACCTGCTGCTCGCGATCGCGGCGGGTCGTGAATCCGAAGCCGCGCGGTTCGGGCTCGCCTGGGTCGATCTCGCCTCGGGCCGCTTCGTGCTGAGCGAAGTCGCCGGCGCCGAAGCGCTCGCGGCGGAGCTTGCGCGACTCGCGCCGGCCGAGACGCTCGTCGGCGAGGACGTCGCTTGGCCGAAGTTCGTCGCCGACCTGCCCGGACTTCGCAAGCGCGGACCGTGGCATTTCGACACCGCGACCGCGACGCGCGAGCTCGCGCGTTTCTTCGGCACGCGCGATCTTTCCGGCTTCGGCTGCGCGAGCCTGCCGCTCGCGATCGCGGCGGCGGGCGCGCTGCTCGGCTACGTCGAGGAGACGCAGAAATCGGCGCTGCCGCATATCGCCGGCCTTGCGATCGAAAATGCGACAGAGACGATCGCGCTCGACGCGGCGACGCGGCGCAACCTCGAGCTCGATGCGCCGCCCGGCGGCAACATCGAGCACACGCTGCTCGGCGTTCTCGATCGCACGATCACGCCGATGGGCGCGCGGCTT
>DASZWL010000263.1:0-4483 GCA_035546695.1 Rhodanobacteraceae bacterium
GGGCTCGGATTACACCGTCAACGGACCGGCGTCGATGCTCGCGGGGCTTCATCTCGAAGACGTCGTGCCGGCGAAGGATGCGCCCGCGCCGGAGAAGCCGCTGAAGGCGCGCTTCGCGACGTTCGACGGTCTCGTCGTCGACATCGCGGCGTGGGAGAAGGACGGCAAGGATTACGCCTCGTTCGCCGCGTCGGTCGACGACAAGGCGGCCGGCGAGCATATCGACGCGCAGCAGGCGAAGGCGAAAGCCGGCTACGACACCGCGGTTGCCGCCGCGAAGGCGAAAGCGCCCGCGGCTTCGGACGCATCGAAGCCCGCGGACGGGAAGACCGATGCCGCGACAGCCGAGCCGCCGAAGCCCGAAGCGGTCGCCGATCCCGCTAAGGATCGCGAACAGAAGCTCGCCGCGCTCAGGAAGGAAGCCGACGATCTCGATGCGCGCTTCAAAGACTGGACCTTCGTGCTGCCGGCGTACAAGTACGCCGCGATCAACAAATCGACGGACGATCTGCTGAAACCGCTTGAGGACAAGAACGCGGCGAAAAAGGAAGGCGCCGAGACGAAGAAGACGCCGGCAAAAAAACCGGCAAAAACCGGCTAGCAGCGCAAGGCGATTCGCCTTTTCCCTCTCCCGCTTGCGGGAGAGGGCAGGGTGAGGGCAAGCGTGGTTTGACCCTGCAAAGAGCCAGCGTCGAAACGCGCCGCGACGTGCTTCCTTCGACGGACGGTCGATAAGGGAATAGCATCGACGACATGAAGCTCGCGCGCGTCGTCATCGCCATCGCGGCGCTGCTCGGCGCCGCGGCCGTCCTGCTCGGCGCATTCGGCGCACACGCATTGCGCGGCTCGCTCGACGAGCACGCGCTTGCGATCTGGCAAACCGCGGTCTCGTATCAGTTCTGGCACGTGCTGGCCGCGATCGCGGTTGCGCTGCTCGCTCGCGATGGTGCGTCGACTTCGCTGCGCGTCGCCGCGATCGCGTTCGTCGCCGGCATCGTGCTGTTCTCGGGAAGCCTCTACGCGCTCGCGCTCGGCGCGCCGCGCGCGGTCGGCGTCGTCACGCCGCTCGGCGGCGTCGCGTTCGTCGTCGGCTGGATCGCGCTGGCCGTTCATGCATGGAGAACGGGTTCGCCCTGAGCGGGCGACGTGTTGTCCGTTGGTGCGGTACGTCGTGCGCCGGATGGCACCCATGCCGTTCGGCCCATTCATTCTGCGTCGCTCCCGCCAAGAATTGCCCTTCACGCCAAAGGGGAGTCCGCTCATGTTCGACAACACCGTGCGTTCGAGGATGCCGAGGACGCTCGCACGTCCGATCGCGCTGTGCCTTGCCGTCGCCACGTTCACCGCCGCGGCCGCTCAGCACGGCATCGATGCTTCCGACATCGACCGCAAGACCGATCCCTGCACCGATTTCTTCGCGTACGCGAACGGCGCCTGGCGTGCGAGTCATCCGATTCCCGATTACATGGACCGCTGGAGCAAGCGCTGGGAATCGGGCGAGATCAACAAGGAGCACGTCCGCGACATCCTGACCGAGCTATCCGCGAAATCCGACTGGCCGAAGGGCAGCGCCGAGCAGCTCGCCGGCGACTTTTACGCCGCGTGCATGGACGATGCGCAGGTGAACGCGCAGGGTATCAAGCCGGTGACGCCGCTGCTCGACGAGATCGGCGCGATCAAGACGCGTGCGGATCTCGAGAGGACGATCCTGCACCTGCACGACATCGGCATCGCGGTGCCGTTCGGCGTCGTCGCGATGCAGGACCTGCACGATCCGACGATCGTGATCGCGAACGTCAGCGCCGGCGGTCTCGGCATGCCAGACCGCGATTACTACCTGAAACCGGACAAGCGCTTCGTCGATGCGCGCGCGAAGTATCAGACGCACGTTGCGAAAATGTTCGAGCTTGCGGGCGCGACACCGGCTGCGTCGAAGAAGGACGCCGAGACCGTGTTCGCGTTCGAGAAGCGGCTCGCCGCGGCCTCGCTCGACAACGTTGCGCTGCGCGATCCGAAGCAGCAGGATCACAAGACGACGTTCGCCGATCTCGCGAAGCTCGCGCCCGGGTTCGACTGGGCACGCTATTTCGATGCGGCGAAGCTGCCGCACGACGACGTCAACGTGCTCGAGCCGAAGTTCGTCGAGGAAGTGAACAAGGAGCTTTCATCGACGCCGATCGCGGTCTGGCAAACGTATCTCCGCTGGCAGACGCTCAACGCGGCGGCGGATTCGTTGTCCAACGCTTTCGTCGAGGAGAATTTCGCGTTCAACGGCAAGTTCCTGACCGGCGCGACCGAGATGAAGCCGCGCTGGAAGCGCTGCGCCGAGGCGACCGACAATCAGCTCGGCGAGGCGCTCGGCCGCAAATATGTCGAGAAGTATTTCCCGCCCGAAGCGAAGGCGCGCATGCAGGACATGGTCAAGAACATCCTGCTTGCGATGCACGACACGATCGAAGGTGCCGGCTGGATGGATGCCGCGACGAAGAAAAAGGCGCTCGAGAAGCTCTCGACGTTCAATCCGAAGATCGGCTATCCCGACAAGTGGAAGGATTACAAGGGCGTCGCCGTCGGACGCGCGTCGTACTGGGACGACGTCGTCGCCGCATCGCGCTGGAACGTCGCGGACGATCGCTCGCAGATCGGCAAGCCCGTCGACCGCAGCCGCTGGGGCATGACGCCGCCGACGTCGAACGCGTACTACAACCCGCTGCTCAACGAAATCGTGTTCCCGGCCGGCATCCTGCAACCGCCCGCGTTCGACATGACCGCGACCGACGCCGTGAACTATGGCGCGATCGGTGTCGTGATCGGCCACGAGATCAGCCACGGCTTCGACGACCAGGGCGCGCAGTTCGATGCGCAAGGCAAGCTCGACAATTGGTGGACGCCGGACGATCTCAAGAAATTCACCGAGCGCGGCCAATGCGTCGTCAAGCAGTTCGACGGCTACTTCATCGAGCCCGGCATCCATCACAACGGCAAGCTCGTGCTCGGTGAATCGATCGGCGATCTCGCCGGCGCGAAGATCGCGTACCTCGCGTATCAAAAGTCCCGCGAAGGAAAGGGACCTGAGCCGACGATCGACGGCTTCACCCCGGAGCAGCAGTTCTTCCTCGCCTGGGGCCAGTGGCGCGGCGACGAAATCCGTCCGGAGACGCAGCGCACGATGGTGCAGGGCGATCCGCATCCGATCGCGAAATATCGCGTCAACGGACCGCTGTCGAACCTACCGGAGTTCAAGGCCGCGTTCCAGTGCAAGAGCGATGCGCCGATGGTGCGACAGGGCGCGGATCGCTGCGAGGTGTGGTGACTCGCTTTCCCCCTCTCCCGCGTGCGGGAGAGGGCAGGGTGAGGGCACGTTCGAGCGAACGTCGCAAGTTTTCTGCTTCTATAGCGGCCGCGAACCACGCTTGCCCTCACCCAGACCCTCTCCCGCTTTCGCGGGAGAAGGAGAACATCGTTTAGCGCTTGCGCGCGTGCCAGCACCAGTGCCATGGCTCGTACGCGATGCCGTGGCGGTTGCGGCGCGGATACGAAAGCCTGAAACCGAAACGCGACGCGTGGCGCTTCAGCCACGCGAATGCCGGCGATCGCTCGAATTCCTCTTCGACGGGCGCATAGCCCGGCGTCGTGAGATCGACGGCGCGGCCCGAGTGGTGCTCGCTGTATCCCGGCGCGGCGCTGACGCGCAGGATCTCGTCGATCGCGATGCCGCGCTCGCGCTTGCGGCGCAGGATGCCGAGCTGATAATCCGCCGAGCGGAACGCCGACACGATCTCGAGCGCGATGCCGTTCGCTGCCGCCGCCTCGCGCATGCGCGCGAACGCACGTGCGGCGCGCGCGGCGAGCCATTGCGGGCGCCCGTTCACGTCAGTGCCGATGAACACGAGCGCGCGCGGCTCGCGCACGACGCGCAGGCGACGCTCGCGGCCGTACGCGCGCGGCACGCCAAGCGCGATCGACGTCTCGATCGCGGCACGACGCTCTGCATCGTCGCAGCGCGGCGGCGGAACGGGCATCTCGATCGGCATCGTCGCGCGTTTCGCTAGAACTGAGGCTTCGGCGCCTGCGTGACGTGGAAGCCGGCGATGCGCCCGTCGCTGCCGCAGGCGATCTGCGCGACGAGATTCGCTTTCTCGAAGATCAGCGGAATCACGACGATCGTGTAGCCTTCGCCGCGGCCGAGATGCGACTGGCCGCGCGCGACGAGCTTGCCGAATTGCGCGAGCGATTCCCATTGCTGCTGGAAGCGCGGCACCGGCAGCTCGCTGCGCATCTTCGCGTCGAAGTCGCGCGTGGCGTTGCCGTAGTCGGCTTTCTGTGCATCGTCGAGGAGACCCGCGGCGCGCGATTCGCAGCCGGCCGCGATGCTGCGTTCTGCGGCGTCGGGAGGCGCCGTGTCGGATTGCGGCGTATCCGGCTGTGCCGTGACGGCTTGCAAGGCATCGGATTCTGTCGCGGCAGCTGTCGACGCGTCCTC
>DASZWL010000264.1:0-2509 GCA_035546695.1 Rhodanobacteraceae bacterium
CGGCCGCTTTGACGAGCGATCCGCGCAGCGCCGCCGAATACGGCTCGCTGAAGTCGATGTGTTTGACCTCGGCGCCGTCGGCGTCGCAAAAACTCGAAAGTCGTCCGCTCGTGTAGTCGATGATCTGATCCGGCACGGCGATGACGCGGGGTCCCATGTCCTTGCGGATTCCGCCGACCGCGTTGACGCCGACGATGCGCCGCGCGCCGAGCCGGTGCAGCATCCAGACGTTCGCGCGATAGTTGATGCGATGCGGCGCGATCGAATGGCTCTCGCCGTGCCGCGCGAGGAATGCGACGCGCCGCCCGTCGATGCGCCCGACGACGACGTCGCCGGACGGCTTGCCGTAGGGCGTGTCGCCGTGATCGCGCTCGACGCCCTCGAGGCCCGCGAACCGGTACAGACCCGTTCCGCCGATGACGGCGAGTTCGATGCTCATGCGTCCACCGCGTAGATCGCCGGCAGGTTGCGGCCCTGCTCGTGGTAGTCCATGCCGTAGCCGAACACGTAGCGGTCCGGCACCTCGACGCCGCAGAAGTCGGCCGCGATGCCGGGCACGCGCCGCGCGTGGCGCTTCTCGCAGAGCACCGTGACGTAAACACGTGCCGCGCCTTCGCCGACGAGCCAGTCGCGGATCGCCTTCAGCGTGTGGCCCTCGTCGAGGATGTCGTCGACGAGCAGCACCGTGCGTCCCGCGAATGCGCACGCGGGACGCTTGATCCACGCAAGCTCGCCGCCGGACGTCGCGCCGCGATAGCGCGTCGCGTGCACGTAATCGAAATCGAGCGGCGCGCTGATCGACGTCGCAAGCTGCCCGGCGAAGACGAGCGCGCCTTGCATGACGGTCAGGAAGATGGCCGACTCACCGGCGAGCGCGCGATCGACCTCGGACGCAACGCGCGCGATTGCACGCGCGAGCGTCTCGCGATCGTGCACGCGCTCGGCACGCGCGAGCGCATCGGCGAGCGAGGACCGGTCCATCAGCCGGCCTCCACGGCATCGAGCGCCGTGACGCGCGCGACGAAATCGCCGCGCTGCGGATTGTCGGCGAGCGCCTGCCACGTCGGCGCGACGGCGCCCTGCAAGGCCGCGATCTTGTCCGGCGCGCAAGGTTCGGCATGACGGCTCGCCGCGAGCGCTTCGGGCACGATCGCGGCACCGCACGCGAGCACGAGATCGCAGCCCGCAAGAAGGTGCGCCTCGATGCGCGCGCCGATACCGCCCTGCGATTCCATCGCGGCCATGCCGATGTCGTCGCCGAGCACGGCGCCGCGAAAGCCGAGCTCGGCGCGCAGGATATCCTCGATCCAGATCCGCGAGCAGCCGGCCGGCCGCGCGTCGATCGCGGGATACGTGACGTGCGCGAGCATGACCGCCTCGGCGCCGGCCGCGATGCCGTCGACGAACGGCACGAGATCGGTATCGCGCAGGACGTCGAGCGGACGCGGATCGATCGCGGCGTCGAAATGCGTGTCCTCGGCGACGCTGCCGTGTCCCGGAAAATGCTTCAGCGTCGCGGCCATGCCGGCAAGCCGCATGCCGCGCAGGTACGCCTGCGTCAATTCGGAAACCGTTTCGGGATCGGGTGCGAACGCGCGCTCGCCGACCGCGCGATTGCCGCGGCCGAGATCGGCGACCGGCGCGAAGCTGAGATCGATGCCGATCGCGCGCATCTCGCTCGCCATCAACCACGCATGCTCCTCGGCCAGCGCGACGGCGGCCGCGGGATCGCGCGCATGCAGCTCGCCGATGCGCGCGAGCGCCGGCAATCGCGTAAAGCCTGGCCGGAAGCGTTGCACGGGACCGCCTTCCTGATCGACGCAGACGAGAAACGGACCGGGCCGCTCGACGCGGATGTCGTCGATCAGCGCCGTGACCTGCTCTCGGCTCTCGAAATTCCGCGTGAACAGGATGACGCCGCTGACCTGCGGCGTCGCGAGCCAGTGGCGGTCTTCGTCGGTCAGGGCTTTTCCGGGCAGGCCGATGATGAGCATGCGCGAGATTCGAATCGAGGGGGCGCTAGTCTATCGCGGCCGCTCACCGCGCGTCGGCGGCCGAACGCTCCGCCTCGCTCCAATGCGTGTACGGATGCTTCGCGAGATCGTGGTTGTAATAGCGCGCGAGGTGGCTGACTTCTCGCCCGAGCCAGGTCGGCCACGGAAAATCCGCATCGGGACGGTCGAGCTCGATCTCGGCGACGACGAGGCCGGCGTTGTCTCCGAGAAACTCGTCGATCTCGAAGAAGTGCCCGTCGATCGCGACATGACGGCTGATCTTTTCGACGAGCGCGCCGGCGAGCGTATCGAGCATGCGCTCGGCATCGGCAAGCGGAATCCCGTATTCGTACTCGTCGCGCTCGACGCCGGAGGTCGCGGACTTGATGTTGAGATGCGCGATGTCGTCCGCGATGCGCACGCGCACCGAACAGCGCGACGCGGGTGGGCCTGCGAGATAACCTTGCGCGATGCGTTCGCTGCGCGAGACGTTTCGCCGCCAGTCGTCGCTGATA
>DASZWL010000265.1:0-10975 GCA_035546695.1 Rhodanobacteraceae bacterium
TGCAAGAGAAAGTCACCAAAGAGAACACGCCCTCGGTACCGCGCCGGCCGCAAAGCGGCCGGTCCGCTACGGGCGAACGGGTTCGATCGACAGGCCATCCTGGCCTGACGATCGAATCGGCGCGATCCCTCGCGCCGCCCGCGTGCGGCGCACGCGGCTTCTCCGTCCGCCCTTCGCCGCGGCACAAAGGGTTTGGGAGCTAAGAGCAGAGCAAGAGCAAAGGCGCTGGGTCCCCGCTTGCGCGGGGACGACGAGATCTTTTTTCGCTTCTCGCTTCTCTGCTCTTGCTTCCCGGGTCCCTCTCGGCCGCGGCGAGGGCGCGAAGGAAAAATCCCGTAGGGGCGCGCGCACGAGGCGCGCGCGTTCGCTGTCAGGCCAGGGATGGCCTGTCAGCGAACCTCCGTAGCGTCCTCGCGAAGTCACGCGGGCGTAGACCGCGTGACCGCGGTCGTGTGGGTCGCCTCTCTTGGGTTACTTTCTCTGGCGAGACAGAGAAAGTAACTCGTCCGCCTGGACGGCGGACGAAGCTACACAATGACGTGAGTCGGTTTTCGTACGAACGTCTCAAGAACAAAACAACAACAAAGCAAAGCAAAGAAAGATCAAGAGCGCCCCTCACCCTGCCCTCTCCCGCAAGCGGGAGAGGGCAAAGCCCACACCCTTCGCGAGCAGAAGAGCAAAAAACAAAGACGAATCACACCACCGGAGTGCGATTCATCTCGCCCATCAGAACGAGCTCCTCCGCCGACGTCGGATGGATCGCGACCGTCTCGTCGAAATCGCGCTTCGTCGCGCCAGCCTTGATCGCGACCGCGAAGCCTTGCAGCATCTCGTCGGCCGAGCGGCCGAGCACGTGCATGCCGACGACGCGTTCGTTAGCACCGGCGCAGACGATCTTCATGAACGTGCGTTCGGCGTTCTCCGAGAGCGCGCCGAGCATCGGGCGGAAACGCACGCGGTAGACGGCGATGTCGTCTCCGTGCGTCTGACGCGCGGCCTCTTCCGACAAACCGACCGTTCCGAGCGGCGGATGCGCGAACACGACGGTCGGGACGTTCGCGTAATCGAGCTTCGCTTCGGGCTTTCCGCCGAAAAGCCGGTCGGCGAGACGGCGCCCTGCCGCGACGGCGACCGGCGTCAGCGCGAGACGGCCGGTTACGTCACCGAGCGCGTGCACGCCGGCGACGTTCGTGTCCTGCCATTCGTCGGTTTCGACGTGTCCGCCGCGATCGAGACGGACGCCGGCTGCGGCGAGATTCGCATGCGACGTGTTCGGCGCGCGGCCGACGGCCCAGATCAGCTCGTCGAAGCCGCTCGTTGCGCCGTCGGCGAAGCGCAGCGCGTATCCGTCGTCGTTGCGCTCGGCGCCGATCGGCTCGCGCCCTTTCGCGATACGGATGCCGCGAGCCGTCATGATGCTTTCGAGCTCCGCCGTCGCCTCGCGATCGAATCCGTCGAGCAGGCGGTCGCGGCGCACGAACACGTGCACTTCCGAGCCGAGCGCTTCGAGCACGCCGGCGAGCTCGACGGCGATGTAGCCGGCGCCGACGATCGCGACGCGGCGCGGCGCGGCGCGCAATGCGAAGAAGCCATCCGACACGATGCCGAGATCGCCGCCCGGAATCGCCGGCCGACGCGGCGACGCACCGGTCGCGACGACGACGTGCGGCGCTTCGAATTCGCGCGCGCCGGCGACGATGCGATGCGCGTCGACGAAACGCCCGTACTCGGCGATGAGCTCGATGCCGAACTCCTCGAAGCGAGCGCGATAGCTCGCGTGGATCGCGTCGATGTAATGCTGACGGCGGCGCACGAACTCGATCCAGTCGAGCGTGCCCGGCGTCGTCGCGAAGCCGACCTCGCGCGCGAGCGTCTGCGCCTCGGCGAGCTCGGCGGCGATCCACATCGCCTTCTTCGGAATACAGCCGACGTTGACGCACGTGCCGCCGATCGCATTCGGCTCGAGCAGCGTGACGCGCGCGCCGTGGCGCGCGGCGCGGATCGCGACGGCGATGCCGCCCGATCCGCCGCCGAGCACGATCAGATCGCGCGTCTCCACGACACGAAGCTCAGCTTGTGATCGCCACGCGAGCGCAACCGGTGCGCTTGCGACCTTGCGATGCGACGCCGCGATACGAAGCGCGCGGCTTCACTTCGCCGGCACCGAGCTCGCCGCTGCGATCGGAACGTACAGCGCGCTCGGATGCGAGGCGTCGTGATAAAGCGTCACGGTCACCTTGCGCGCGTCCTTGCCCGATTCGTCGGCGACGACGCCGCCCGAGTTGTAGTTCTTCTCGAGCCACAGCGAATTGACCGGCGTCATCGCGACGCGCAGGCGGCTGCCTTTCGCGATGCGCCGCGTGGTGAACGTGAAGTGGTCGAAGTCGTATCGCTCTATCGCGCCCGGCTTGACCGGCTCGGCCTTGCGGAAGCTTTTCCGATAGCGCGCACGCAAGACGTCGTCCGTGAGCGCGATGCTGCTGCCGTCCGGCTTGATCTCGTAGACGCCGACGATGAAATCCGTGTCGGGCTGATCGAGCGAGATCCACGCCGACAGCTTGAAGAACCCGGCGACGTCGGTATCCGCCGCGAACGGCGCCGTCGTGTAGACGAGGATCTTGCCCTCGGCATTCAAAAGCGCGCGCTGATCGGTGAGACCGTTCGGCACGTCGACAACTTCCCATGCTGCCGGCGACGTATCGAGCGGATCGTAGACGTAGCGGTCGGGCTTGCCCTTGCCTTTCGCGTGCGAATCGAGGCTTCCGGAAGCGAACACATCGTTCGCGCGACCGTCGACCGAATCGAGATACCAGGCCTCGCTCTTCGACGTGACGGCTTCGAGCGTCGGCGCGTAGCGCCACGCTTCTTCGCCGATCATGTAGAACGCGACCTTGTCCTTGAGAAATTCCGGCTTCGCGCCGGATTTCATCGTCCAGTCGTACCACGCCTTGTGCAGCGCGTTCATGTCGAGCAGCGAAGCCTCGCCGAACTTGAGGCCCGCGACTTCCGCCTGCGGCGTGCGCGTGCCGGGATGATCCCAGGGACCGATGACGAGATAGTGGCGATCCTTGCCCTTCGCCGATCCGTAACGCATGTACTCGCTGTAGTACGCGAGCGCGCCCGGCTGATCGCCGTCGTAGACGCCGGTGATCGTCAGGATCGGCAGATCGAGCTTCGCATACTGCTCGGTCGTCGGGCTGTAGCTGTCCCAGTACGCATCCTGCGCGGGATGCGAGATCCACTCGTGGAAGATCGCCGACGGATTGCCGACGTAGCGGTCGAGCTCGCTGAACGGCGCGTGCGCCTCGTACCAGCGCTTGAACTGCGCGCCCCAGAACGCACTGTCGCCGAAGATCTTGTCCTGTCCCGCATGTCCGCTGACGAAGGTCAGCCATTGCATGTCGTACGGATAGAACATGTTGTTGCGCATCGGATAGTCGACGCCGGGCTTCGGCGACGCGACCGGCACGATCGTCGCGAGATGCGACGGAAACTCCTTCGCGGTCGCCCACTGGTCGTAGCCTGCGTACGAGCCGCCCCACATCGTGACCTTGCCGTTGCAATACGGCTGCGTGCCGAGCCACTCGACGATGTCGTGGCCGTCCTTCGCCTCCTGCAACAGCGGTATGAACTCGCCTTCGGAGTTGCCGCGGCCGCGCACGTCGATCGTCAGGTACACGTAACCGTGCGCGGCGAAATACATGCCGCGATCGTGATAGCTCTGCGAGATGTACGGCGTCAGCGTGAACACGCACGGCAGCGGTTCTTTCTGATCGAGCGGCCGGTAGACCGTCGCGTTGAGCTTGACGCCGTCGCGCATCGGGATCTTCGCGCCCCACTGGAATTGCACGGGATCGCCGGGCGTCGATCCTCCCGCGGCCCAGGCCGTCGCGCACGCGAAGACGAAGCCTACGAGCGCGGCGCGGATTCTTGGATGTGTCATGTTCTTCCCCCTGTGAATTCGAAAATGCTCAGCCGAAGCGCGCCGGATCGCAAGGCGCGGGATCGATCGAAGACGGCGCGCCGGTCACGATGTCGCGCACGGCGACGCCCGTGATCGCCGACAGGCTGACGCCAAGCATGCCATGCCCGGTCGCCAGGACGAGATTTTCGAGACCCGGCGCGCGTCCGATCAGCGGCAGATCGTCCGGCGTCATCGGCCGCCAGCCGAACCACTCCTCGACGACGGACGGCCCTTCGGGCTCGCGCAGGTATTCCGCTGCCGCGCGCCTCAATGCATCGAGACGCGCGCGATTCAGCGACGCATCGTAACCCGAAAATTCCATCGTGCTGCCGAGACGGTAACCGGAGCTCCACGCCGTCACGCAGACGCTGCGCTCCTTCAGCACGAGCGGGATTTGCGGCGCGAGCGCAGGGCGATCGAACGTGATCGAGTAGCCCTTGCCGGGCTGAATCGGCACGCGGAAGTCGAGGTTTCGCGTCAGCGACGGCGACCAAGCGCCGAGCGCGAGCACGATCTCGCGGCCGGAGAAATCGCCACGCGACGTGCGCACGCGCTCGATGCGCGGGCCCGCGCGCACGATCGTCTCGGCGCGCGCGCCTTCGACGATCGCGCCGCCGCGCGCGCGCACGAGCTTCGCGAGCGCGTCGACGTAGCGGTCAGGCCGGAGGTGCGCGTCGTCCGGATTGAAATAACCGCCGACGGCGCCGTGCTTCAATGCCGGCTCCATCGTTTCGACGCGATTGCCGTCGAGCATTTCGATTGAGATGCCGACTTCGGACAGCGCGCGCGGCAGCCATTGCGAACGCTCGAACGCGGCCTCGTCGCGGAACACGTACAGCGTTCCGCGCGATTCGAATTCGCAATCGATCGACTCCTTGCGGATCAGCGATTCGATCAGCCGGCGCGATTCGAGCAGCAGCGGCGCCTTCGCGCGCGTCGCGGCGCGGAAGTCGCGCCAGTTGCAGTGACGCGCGAAGCCGAGCAACCAGCGCCACAGTGCAGGATCGAAACGCGGCGCGATGCGCAGCGGCGCGTCCGGTCTGAAGAGAGCTTTCAGTGCGGGACCGATCACGCCCGGCATCGCGAGCGGCGGCGCGTGGCTCGGCGTCAGCGTTCCGCAGTTGCCGTGCGAGCTGCCGCATCCGGCCGTGCCCTGCTCCAGCACCGTGACGGCGCGGCCTGCTTCGAGAAGATAGTACGCGCAGGCGAGGCCGATCACGCCGCCGCCGAGGATCAGCACATCGACATCGCGTGCGTCCGCCATCTTGCGTCGGTCGTCAGTTCGCGGGCGGCGAGTAACCGGGGCCGGTCACGAAGCGGCCGGGCTTCGCGCCGGTCGTCGCGCCGTCGCGGACGATCTCGACGCCGTTGACTACGACGTCGCTGACGCCGGTCGCGAACTGGCGCGGCTCGTCGAAAGTCGCGTGATCGGCGATCGTCGCCGGGTCGAACACGACGACGTCGGCGTAATAGCCGGTCCTGAGATAACCGCGATCGTGCAGCTTGAAATTGTCGGCCGGCAGGCCCGAGAGCCGGCGTATCGCGCTCTGAAGCGTGTCGACGTGCTCGTCGCGCACGTAGCGCCCGAGGAAGCGCGCGAAATTCCCGTATGCACGCGGATGCGGCTGGAACTTCAGGAACACGCCTTCGGGAACGTACGAGCCTTCGTCCGATCCGAGCGCGACCCACGGCTTCGAAAGACCGAGCCTGACGTTGTCTTCGCTCATCAGGAAGAACGCCGTGTCGACGCGCGAATGATCCTCGACGACGAGATCGATCGCGGTCTCTTCCGGCGTTTTTCCGCGCAGCTTCGCGACTTCGGCGAGCGTCTTGCCGGTCAGCGGCTTCAGCTTTTCGGTGCGAAAGCCGGCGAGAAGGATGTTCGACGCATCGCCCGCGGCGTAGCAGATGTTCTCCCAGTCCTTGCCCGGCGCACGCATTTCCTGGATCAGGCGCGCGCGCACTTGCGGATCCTGGAGACGCGCGATCCACGCGTCGACGCCGCCTTCCTGCACGGCCGGCGGCATGCAGGCGTCGAGGCCGGTCGCGCCGGCGGTATACGTATACATGTTCGCACTGACCGGGACGCCGCGCGCTCGCGCGGCCTCGATGCGCTCGATCGCCTGCGACATCTTCGGCCAGTTGTCGCGGCCGGCCGCCTTGAGATGGTAGATCTCGCCGTGGATGCCCGCGGCGCTCGCGATCGAGATCAGCTCGTCGATGCCTTCGAGCAGTCGATCGCCTTCGCTGCGCATGTGCGAGATGTACGCGCCGCCGTACGGCGCAGCCGCTTTCGCGAGCGCCGTCAGCTCCGCGGTGTCGGCCGCGCTGCCCGGAAAGTAGATCAGCGCCGAGCCGACGCCGAGCGCGCCTTCCTGCATCGCCGTGCGCACGAGCGCCTGCATCTTCTCGATCTCGTCGGGCGTCGCCTTGCGGTTCGCATTGCCGACGACGTACTGGCGCACCGTGCTCGCGCCGACGAAGCTCGCGACGTTCGGCGCGACGCCGCGCTTTTCGAGATAGCGCATGAACTCGGCGAGAGAGGACCACGCGATGTCGTACTTGATGTCGCCCTGCTGCGCGGCGAACTCCTTCTTCATCGCCTCGTTGAGCGGACCGTACGAGAATCCTTCGCCGAAGATCTCGAGCGTGACGCCTTGCACGCTGTCCGAGACTCCGCGGCCGTCGGCGATCAGCGAGTCGGGAGCCCATGACAGCACGTTGACGAAGCCCGGCGCGACAGCCATGCCGCTCGCGTCGACGACGCGCGTGGCGTGTGCGTTCCCGAGCTCGCCGATCGCAGCGATGCGATCGCCGCGGACGCCGACGTCGGCGCGGATCGGGGCGCCGCCCGAGCCGTCGTAGACCGTTCCGCCGCGGATCACGAGATCGTAGGTTTCGTTACCCGACGGCGGCGGCACCGACGCGCAGCCGGCCATCGCCAGCGCGATGAGAACGGCGATTCGCCCGAGATGGCTTCGCATCCGGTGCTCCCTCCGGCCCGAAAGCGCAGAGCCTAACCGATTCGTTCGCGCGGGAGGCTGGCATCAAATCTGCATCGATGGAATCGACTCCATCGGGGAAATCCGCATGAAACCGTCGACCAACGAGCTGCTGCTGGCCTTGCGCTCGCCCTCCTCGGGCTGGCTGGCCGCGCTGATCTGCGCGCTCGACGAGGCCGTGCAGGATCCGGCGTTCACCGATCACCAGCGCGATCTCGTGCGGGGCCTGCTCGATGCCGGCATCGTCCCGCAGCCGGTCGCGACCGCGGCGAACGCGCGCCTCGCGAGCTTCGAGGCGACCGTCAAGGATCTCGAGACCTATCTCCTGGAATCGCAGCCGATGCCCGCCGCGGCACCCGTCGCCGCGCGTCCAAAATTGACAGTTTGCGGCGGCACCGGCTGACAGCCACGCCGCTCGACCGGGTGTCGGCGTTGACATCGACGCCGCGTCTCGGCCAGCGTAGCGCGGTGTCGTCGCCGCGCCTTGTCCTTCTCCTTCCGATTCCGCTGCTCGCCGCGCTCGCGGCCTGCTCCAGCCAACCCCGCCGCGTCGAGCCGTCGATCGCCGTCGGAACGCCGCGCGCCGACGCCGCGAATGCCGTGCTGTTCCGCGCGATCGCGCTGGTCGGCATCCCGTACCGCTACGGCGGCAACACGCCGGAAGGCGGCTTCGATTGCAGCGGCCTCGTCGGCTACGTCTTCCGCGACGCCGCCGGCCTCGTGTTGCCGCGGACGTCCGAAGCGATGGGCGATCTCCATGCGCGCAAGCTCGATCGAAACGATCTCGTCGCCGGCGATCTCGTCTTCTTCGCCGAAGGACGTCACGTCAGCCACGTCGGCATCTACGTCGGCGAATCGCGCTTCGTGCACGCGCCGAACTCGGGCGGTACCGTGCGTCTCGACCGGCTCGACGGGCCGTGGTGGAACACGCACTTCGTCTACGGCAAGCGCGTGATCCAATAGAGCGGGCCTTGGCCCGCCGGCGCAATCTCGAGATGGAAAAAGACGGTGGGCCGAGGCCCACCCTATGCGACTTCGACGCGGCGGAAAAGGCTAATGCTCGTGATCGTGGCCGAAGGCGCCGTGCGCGTGGCCGTGCGAGAGCTCTTCGGGCGTCGCGTCGCGCACGTCGACGATCTCGACATCGAACGTCAGCATCTTGCCGGCGAGCGGATGATTGAGATCGACGTCGACGACGCTCGATCCGACCTTCTCCACGGTCACCTGGCGATGACCGCCGCCCTGAACGCCCAGGACCGTCACCATGCCGGGCCGAAGATGGTCGGGATCGCGGAAATATTTCTTCGGCACGCGTTGCGTGAAATCGGCGCGCCGCTCGCCATACGCGTCGGCCGGCGCGACGGCGACCTCGAAATGCTCGCCGCTCTCGCGACCGTCGAGCGCTTTCTCCAGGCCGGGGACGAGGCCGCCATGCCCGACGAGAAAAGCGAGCGGCTCTTCGCGATCGCGCGAGGATTCGAGCTTGCCGGTTTCGTCGCTGACCGTGTAGTGGAACGTCACGACCTTGTTTGCTTCGACTTTCATCGACGGCTCCAAAAGGGGCGCGCGAGACTAGCACCTGTGCGCGCCGACGTCATCGCGCGGAACCGAACGCCGCGCCGCGCGCCTCGGGCCCGAGCGCCGTGACGATCGCAAGGAAGATCGCGACGCCGGCGATGAACACCGACATCACGAATGCATAGTCGTTGTTGCGCGCGATCGCGAGATGCGTCAGCAGCGGCGCCGTCACCGAAGCGAGCAGGTTTCCGCCCTGATACGCGAATCCCGGCAGCGTTCCGCGCACGGCGTCCGGCGAAAGCTCGTTGAGATGCACCGGCACGACGCCCCACGCACCCTGCACCATGACCTGCAACAGGAACACGCCGATGCCGAGCAGGACGACCGAGCCGCCATAAGCCCACAGCGGAATCATCGGCAGCGCGAGCAGCGCCGCGACGACGATCGCTTTGCGCCTTCCGACTTTTTCCGACCACGCGCCGAAGAAAAGTCCGCCGACGATCGCGCCGAGATTCAGCACGACGGTGAGAATTCCGGTCGTCCGCGTATCGAAATGCATCTGCTGCTTCAGGAACGTCGGATAAAGATCCTGCGAGCCGTGGCTGAACATGTTGAACGACATCATCAGCACGACGAGATACGCGAAGAGTTTCCAGCGACCGCGCATCGTTTCGCGCAACGAAGCGTGCGAGACGCTCCCCTCTTTCCAGACCGGCGATTCGGGTACGTGCCGACGAATGAACAACACGAGCACCGCCGGCAGGATGCCGAGCGCGAACATACCGCGCCAGCCGATGTGATCGAACAGTGCGATGTAGAAGAGACCGCCGATGAGATAGCCCGCCGCATAACCTTCCTGCAGCAGACCCGAAACCGCGCCGCGCGCCTTCGCGGGAATCGACTCCATCGCGAGCGACGCGCCAATGCCCCATTCGCCGCCCATCGCGATGCCAAACAGCGCGCGGACGACGAGCAGCACCGCGAGCGAAGGCGCGAGCGCCGACGCGGCTTCGAGCACGGCGAAGAGCACGATGTCGACCATCAGCACCGGCCGGCGTCCGTAGCGGTCGGCGAGACGCCCGAACAAGAAAGCGCCGAGCGGACGCATCGCGAGCGTCAGCGTCAGCGAGAACGCGACCTCGGGAATGCCGACCTTGAAATCGCGCGCGACTTCCGGAATGACGAACACGAGCAGGAAATAATCGAACGCGTCGAGCGTCCAGCCGAGAAAGCTCGCGAGGACGACCTTGCGTTGCGTTGCATCCAGCTCGCGCAGCACCGAGAAGAAGGCCATGACAGGTCCCGCGATCGAAGATTGGGAAATCGAGCGCCTGCGCGACGCGCCGCGCTCGCGACGATCGCGCGAGCATAAGTCGTCCGCGATCTTCCCGCATCCTCGCTTGTGCGTCTTCGCCCTGCCCGCCACAATCGCCGCTCGCTTCGAAGCCATCGGGTTCGCCATGCAGACGCCATCCGTTTCACGCCGCAGCTTCGTGTCGGCGCTTGCCGCGGGCGCGATCGCCTCGGCGCTGCGTCCTTCGCGCGCCGACGCCGCCGCCGACGCACAGGCATCGTGGCCGGGATATTCGAAAGCGACCGTCATCGACGCGCTCGGCGGGCCCGGCAACGCGAACAAGCCCGATGCGCTGCTCGACGCGGCCGATCTCGCCGACGTGCGCTCGTCGGGCATCACGGCGGTCAATCTCACGGTCGGACCCGTCGGCAGCTACGCGAAGGACTACGACGGCGCGATCGAAGGCATCGCGCACTGGGACGCCGAGATCGCGGCGCACCCGGACACGCTCATGCGCTTCAGCGACGCACGCGATTTCGCCGAAGCCAAGCGAAGCGGCCGGCTCGCGATCATCTACGGTTTCCAGGACGCGACGCCGTTCGGCGAGAACCTCGATCGCCTCGACACGTTCCGCGATCTCGGCCTGCGCATCGTGCAGCTCACGTACAACCGCCGCAATCTCGTCGGCGACGGCTGCTTGGAGCCCGGCGACGCCGGCCTCAGCCTGTTCGGCCGCGATCTCGTCGAGCGCATGAACGCGCGCGATGTCCTCGTCGACCTCAGCCATTGCGGACGCCGCACGACGGATGAAGCGATCGCGCTCTCGAAGAAGCCGGTCGCGATCACCCATACGGGATGCGCGGCGATTTCCGATCTGCCGCGCAACAAGCCCGACGCGACGCTGCGCCGTCTCGCCGACGCCGGTGGCGTCGCCGGGATTTATCTGATGCCGTACCTGCGCACATCCGGACAGCCGATGGCCGCCGACGTCATCGCGCACATCGAGCACGCGCTCGACGTCTGCGGCGAGGATCACGTCGGCATCGGAACCGACGGCGCGATCTCGGCGGTGCAGTTGACCGACGCCTACAAGAAGGCGTTCGCGGACGAGATCGCCGCGCGGCGCAAGCAAGGCGTCTCCGCGCCGGGCGAGACGACGGCCGTCTATACGTTCGTGCCCGATCTCAACACGCCGCG
>DASZWL010000266.1:0-4365 GCA_035546695.1 Rhodanobacteraceae bacterium
CTCGTTGATGAGCCGATGCGCGCGGCCGAGCCGGTGCTCGACGAGCACCGCGTGCGGCGTCTCGCCGTAGACGGTCGAGACCGCGCGGATGAAATGACACGGCGAGTAGCTCGCCATGCGCGCGAAGCCCGCGATGTCGAGATCGAGATGACAGCTCGACGCCATGTAGTTGCGCACGCGCTGCAGGCGCAGGAACACGCTGCGCCGCTGCGCCAGCGTGCGGCCGGGACAACGGGCGATCAGCGGATCGAACTCGGCCTGGAGATCCGACACGATCGCCGCGAGCGCTGAGGCCGCGCTCGACGCGAGCCGCGCGTCGCCGTGGCCGAAGTCGAGCGCGGCGCGCGCGAGGCGCACGGCCGCGCGGCGTACCGCGCGATCGGCGCGATGCAGCGCCGGGACCAGCAACGGATCGGACATCGGCTCCGGCATCTCGCCGCTGAGCTGTTGCCAGACGCCGGCCGGAGCGAACACCGCGATCCAGAGCGCGTTGCCGCGGCCGATCGCCTGAAGACGCTGAGCGGAATCGCAGACGAGGAGATCGCCGCACTCGAGGATGCGCAACTGGTCGCCGTCGGACATCTGCACGCGGCCGCGCAGCGGAACCACGAGCGTGGCCGGTGCCGCGGTGCCGAGCAGCACGGAGCCGCGGCCCTGGCCGACGACGATGCGCAATCCGCCGGCCGACGCGCGCCGCTCGGTATCCTCGCTACTCCAGTCGAGACGTCCTCCGCTGACCAGCCTTTCGCATTCGATGTGCATGTCGGATCGCCGTTTTCGGGACGATCCGATGCTTGCGCGCAGGGCCGGAGCAAGTCAGGAAAATGCGCCGAAATATCGCCGAGGAATGCCTTCGGATCGACGAAGAACTTCCGAAGGTCGCGCAAAATGGTCGGTTCGTCGCTGCTCGTCGCTCGCGATGGATTGCCAGGACGGAGCAGAGAGAGCCGCGGAGATTCTCACGCTCGCCGTTTGCCGGAACGGTCCGCGATGGCCGGATGCGTGGCTCGTTGCCGACAAAAGCAACGCTCGACCGCAGCGTCAATAACGCCGCATTCCGGAAAACCGTGCGAGCGGACGCGAAAATCGGGAATCGGGAATCGGGAATCGCGAGAACGTTGCCGCGAGCGGTCAACCCGTCGTCGCGCGGCGCAGTGTCATCGCTCCGACATCGGTATCCGGCGCGGCGACGCGCACGACGACGACGCGCCGGCGATCGCGCGAGACGCCGAAGCTGAGATCGGCGATCGAATCCGGAATCGTCGCGAGCACGCGATCTTCGCCGGTTGCGGGATCGATCTCGCGCACGTTGCTGGGACCCACGGCCTGCGCTTCGATGTAGAACACGCGTCCCGCCTGCACCAGCCAGCCGTCGAGGTGCGCGGCGTTGATCGTGCTGGAAACGAGCCTCTCGGCGCCCGAAGCGGGGTCGAGCCTGTAGAGCCCCATCTCGCTGATCTTCGTGAAGTACACGGTGGACGCGGCGTGATCGTAGTCGACGCGCGCGACGCCGTGCGCGAGCACGCGGCGCGAGGTCTCGCTTCCGTTCGCGTTCTCGAACGCGATCAGGTCACGGCCCTGACCGCTGCCGACGACGGCAAGGAAACTGTTCGGCTTCGGACCGTAAACGCCGTCGCGGACGTCCTCGCCGGGCGAGGTCAACACGCGGCGCGTGCGCGTCGCGATGTCGATCTCGACGAGCTTCCCGCTCGACTCGCCGCGCGCCGTGACGAGGATGCGCGCGCCGTCGGATCGCCACGCCGGATAGCGCAGCGTCGGCACGTCGCTTTCGGTCAGCGCAAACGTCTCGGCGCCGTCGGCGAGCCAGAGCTGCTGCGATCCGCTGCGATCGGACACGAACGCGAGACGATCGTCGACCGGCGAGAACACCGGCGCGCTGTCGTTGCCGGTCGACGGCGCGAGCTCGCTCATCTTCGAGGCGCCGTCGCCGACGTCGATCGCCGAAAGCTGCGTACGCAGGCGCGGAATCTCGTAGACGACCGTATCGGACGCGCGCGCCGCGCTCGGGAATTCCGCCGGCTGCACGCCGAGCGCCTCGACGCGGCCGTCCGCGAGCGTGACGACGTAAAGCGCCTGCGGACCTTCGTGACCCGACGAGAAGATCAGCGCGCTGCCGTCGCGCGTCCAGTCGAATCCGCGCATGCGGCTCGAAAGATGCGTCACCTGGCGCACGGGCCCGCCGTGCGCGTCGACGACGTAGAGATCGCTGTAGGGATTGGCGCCGCGGCGGAATGCGATGCGGCTGCCGTCCGGCGAATAGCGCGCGTCGAGATCGATGTCGTTCGCGCCGTGCCCGTAGCGCAGGCGATCGACCGGACTGCCGTCGGTCGGCACTTCGAGGATCGCCATGTCGTACGATCCCCGTGCCGACGGCGCGGTCATGACGAGGCGATGGCCGTCCGGCGTCCACGAGAAATAGTTGACCGATCCCGGAAAGCAGCGATCGACGAGCTTCTCCGGCCCGCCGAGCGCGGGCACGATCACGATCGCGCAGTTCTCGCCTTCCTGCCGCGTGAACGCGATCGTCGCGCCGTCCGGCGACCACACCGGATAGAACTCCTCGCCGGGTGCAGGCTGCGTCAGCCGCACGACGCGCGATGGCGCGAGCGAGCGCTGCACGATGTACATCTCGTGCCTGGTGATGTCGCCGACCGAATACGCGACGCGCGTTCCGTCCGGCGAGATGCGCGGAAAAGTTTCGGGTCCGGGATCGGCCGTCACCGAGCGCTGTTCGCTGATGCGCCAGTGCGGTTGCGCGGCCGTCGCGCCACGCTCGCGAACGACGAAGAATGCCGCCGCGATCGCGACGAGTGCGGCGACGGCAAGTGCCGCGAGCACGCCGCGGCGCACCGCCGAATCGACCGAGCGCGGCGGGATCGCCGCTTCCGCGAGCGGATCCGCGCGCAGCGTGTGCGGCGCTTCGAAATCCTCGAGAAAGCGCGCCGGAGCGACGAGCCGATAGCCGAGCCGCGGGAGCGTCTCGACGAAACGCGGCGCATGCAGATCGTCGCCGAGCACGCGACGCAATTCCTTGACGGCCTGCGTCAGCACGTCCGGAGTCGGACACGTCCCTTTCCAGACTTCGTTGAGCAGCTCGTCACGGCTCAGCGTGCGTCCGGCCGCGTGCACGAGCCGCAGCAGCACGGCGGAAGCCTTCGGCGTCAGGCGCGGCTCGCCGGGCCGAGTCAGCAGGCGCAGCGTGTCGATGTCGACGACGTGCTCTCCGATGGCGAGAAAACGCGTCGCCTCCGCAGGGTTGCGGAGGATTGCGTTGACGCCCGGGGCCTGTCCGCCGATCAACATACGAAACAGATCGTAATAAAAGTTCCCATTGCAGGCAAGTTCCGCAAACCGGCCGCGACGAAGGCGGCACATACTTTCGATCGCCCCCGCCGTGTCGCCAGCACGCGGTCGAGACGCGGAGGCTTCCTGCACGGACGGAAGAACGCCAGCGGATCGGCGCAACGCCTGCGCCGGGCGGACGCGTGCGCGCGCCGAAGCGAACGTCGCGTCGCGACGATGGCGGCGACGGCGCGACCGGCGCGACACACGGTACCGCCGCGCGATCGCGCCGCAGCTTGCCCGATCGCACCGCCGCTACTAGCCTCCCTGTTTTTCCTGGCGAGAATCCCAATGCGCGTCCTCCGCTGTGCTCTCGCGACCGCCCTGCTCGGCTCGGCGACCGTCGCGGTTTCGGCTGCCGCTCCGCAGAAGGCCGCAACACCGGCCGAAGTCAGCGCGTTCGTCGCGAGCATGAACGCCGACTACAAGGCCCGCTACATCGAGCCGAACGCTGCCGAGTGGGTCGCCGAGACGTACATCACCGACGACACGCAGATGCTGACCGCGCGCGCGAACGAACGCTGGCTGCAATGGCTCTCCGCCGAGATCGACGCTTCGCGCGCCTATGAAAACGTCGCCGGCACCGACGCGCGCGATGCGCGTGCGCTTGCGCTCCTCAAGTTGCAGACCGCAATGCCGGCGCCGAAGGATCCGGCGCATCTGACCGAGCTCACGACGCTCGCCTCGAAGCTGACCGCCGCGTACGGCGCCGGCAAATACTGCAAGAATCCTTCCGACGCATCGACGTGCCGCAATCTCGACGAGCTTTCGAAAGTGCTCGCCGACGATCGCGACTGGGATCACGACCTCGATGCGTGGGCCGGCTGGCATCGCGTCGGCCGCGGCATGCTGAAGGACTACCAGCGCTTCACCGAGCTTCTCAACGAAGGCGCGCGCGATCTCGGCTACGACAACGTCGGCACGATGTGGCGCGCCGGCTACGACATGTCTCCCGACGAATTCGCGAAGACGACCGACAGGCTCTGGTCGGAGGTCGAGCCG
>DASZWL010000267.1:0-5578 GCA_035546695.1 Rhodanobacteraceae bacterium
AACGACGAACTGCGCCCGATCACGGCGAGCCCGCCGACCTTGCCGAGCGCGCTGATCAGCTCTTCGGAAAGTCCGTCGGAAAAGTATTCGTTCGCGGGATCGCCACTCGTGTTGACGAGCGGCATGACGGCGATCGAGCGGTCGGTCATCGAATCGGCCGATGTGCGATGTGCGATGAAACGGTCGGTAAGCAGTAGCACGACCGCGATCGCGAGCACGCCGATGATCGCGAAATCGAGCTTGCGTCCGGTGCTGCGCGCGATCGATTCGCCGGGCTCGATGTCACGCTCGCGCTTGAGGCCTTCGGGCGTCAGCTCGAAGAACCACGCGAACGCGATCCAGAACGGAAAGCCGACGACGCCGGCGACGATGAACCAGCGCGTGCTCCAGTCCGGCAATCCGACGGCGGGCCCGAGCTGCGCGATGCCTTGCGCGAGCGCCCAGATCGCGCCGACGTAGAGCACGATCGCCCGCAGCACGTTGCGACGCTGGAGCTCGGCGAGCAGGCGCTTCATGCCGATGACGCCCCCTGCGCCAGTCGACCGACGCGGCAGTTTCGGGGAATCCGGTGGTGCGCGCAAGGAATCGGCAGGTTTGGTCTTTTTCTCCTACCTACGCGGAGAAATGCTTCGCTTTCCCCTCTCCCGCTTGCGGGAGAGGGCAGGGTGAGGGCAATCGGAGTGGTGCGCTTCGGTCTGCTGAAAGCAGCGCGCTTTTCAACGGTGAACCAAGGCTTCCCTCACCCTAACCCTCTCCCGCAAGCGGGAGAGGGGACTGCGTTGGTACAAGAGCCGGCGAGTGGTTTCAGGATCAACGCTTCTTCGGCTTCGCCTTCGCCGTATTCAACTTCACCGCCGCGCGAATGAGCGTCTTCAACGCGCTTGCATTGACCTTGTCGTCTTCGCGAAAGTCGATCGCGCGTCGCGTATTCCCTTCGAGACTCGAATTGAACAATCCTTTCGGATCATCGAGCGACGCGCCCTTCGCGAACGTCAGCTTGACGACGCTCTTGTACGTCTCGCCCGTGCAGAGGATTCCACCGTGCTCCCAGACCGGCACGCCGCGCCATTTCCACGTCTCGACGACGTCGGGATCGGCTTCGTGCACGAGCGCGCGCAGTTGCGCGAGCCGCTCGCCGCGCCAGTCGCCGAGCGACCGGATGCGCGCGTCGATGAGCTTCGAAGGCGATTCGGTTTTCGGCGTCGGAGTTTCTTTCGACATTGGCGGTCTCCGTGATAGTCCAAGTGCATCGCTCCGCATCGCCGTCATCCCGGCGAAAGCCGGGATCCATTTTGATCCGGACGTGGAAGCGAAAATGGATTCCGGCTTTCGCCGGAATGACGGCTGATGAGACGTCGCGGGACAATCGGCTCAGCTTTCCTTCGCGAGCAGCCGTTCCAGATTCGCGAAGAACTTCTGCCATCCGTATTGCGCGCCGCGGAACGCCTGTTCCTGATCGGTGCGGAATCCCGCCTGATCCATGCGCAGCCGCGTGCCAGTGCCCGTCTTCGTCAACGTGAACGTGACGGTACTCTCGAGCCCCATCGCGTTCCATGAATACGAGAGCGACCGGTTCGGCTCGATCTCGAGCACTTCGCAATCGACCGATCCCCAGTCGCCGGTGAGCTTGAACCTGCGTCCGACGTCGAGCGCGAAATCGTTCTTCATGAGCCACTCCGCGATCAGGTGCGGCTCGGTCAGCGCGCGCCAGATCTTCTCGGGCGGAAACGGGATGTCGCGTTCGACGGTGACGGTGCGTGTTTCGGTTGCTGCATTCATTGATCCATCCTTTTCAAAAGATCTTCGAGCTGATCGAACCGGCTCTGCCAGAAGCCGGCCATCTGGCGCGTCCAGTCGATCAGCGGTGCGAGCGCGCCGAGTTGTGCGCCGTAGCGGATCTGGCGCCCGTCGCGGCGATCGCGCACGAGCCCGGCCTGCTTCAGCACGCTGAGGTGCTTCGAGACGGCCGGTTGCGAGACGCCGGCGCGCGCGGTCAACGCACCGACGGTCTGCTCGCCTTCGCGACAGAGGCGTTCGAAGATTCCGCGTCGCGTGGGGTCGGCGAGCGTGCTGAACAGGATGTCGTGGACGTTGGCCATATCGTAAATATAACCCGTTGGCTATGGATTATATATAACCAGACGGGAATGGATGATGTCAAGCGGTGAGCCAAGGCCCACACTATGACTACCGATAGGGTGGGCCTTGGCCCACCGAACAATTCGCTCCCAGTTATGTATCACTACCGGGGTACGCAGGACAAGGAACGTTCCCGCTTTTGTTACGGCATGACGCGCTTGCGATCGTTTCATAACGCGAAACGACACGAATGCTCATCGAACGCAAACCGAAACGTGTATCGCGCTGCGCCGATTGATCCGATGCTCGGCGGTTGCCGAATCACGGTGCTTTCCGGGAAACGTTCATGAACAAGCCAAGCTCGCCGAAATCCCGAGACGTGCGCGCCGCGTTCGCGCTCTGCGCGATCACGGGCGCTCTCGCGATCGCGCCCGCACACGCGCGAACGCCGGTATTCCATCCGGCGCCGCCGCATTCGCCGACGCAGCCGTTCGACTGGCCCGAACAGAAAGTCGTCGCGAGCAATGGCCAGCCGCACGATGCGTTCGGCCAGTCGATCGCGCTCGCCGGAACGACCGCGCTGATCGGCGCGGTCGACGTCAACGGCTGGGAAGGCGCGGTCTACGTGTTCACGCAGAACGACGACATCTGGACCGAAGGCCAGGAATTCATGGCCGACGACGGCGAGCCCGGCGATCAGGCGACGTTCGGCACCGCGATCATGATCGACGGTGACACCGCCGTCATCGGCGCGCTCGGCGCGACCGTGAACGGTCATGCAAACCAGGGCGCCGCCTACGTATTCGCACGAACGGACGGCATCTGGAATCAGGTCGCGAAGCTCGTCGCCGACGACGGCGACGAGAACAATTATTTCGGACAGGCCGCGGCGATCTCGGGCGACAACGTCGTCGTCGGCGCGTATGGCGCGACCGTGAACGGCAACGCGCTGCAAGGCGCGGCGTATGTCTATTCGAACGTCGGCGGCACATGGACCTTCGTCAAGAAGCTCGTCGCCGACGATGCGGTCGGCGGCGAGTTCTTCGGACGATCGGTTGCGATGTCCGGCACGCGCGCGATCGTCGGCGCGCCATACGCCGGCGTCGATGGAACGCCGGCGCGCGGCGCCGTCTACGTCTTCAACGGATCGACGGCGGATTGGACGCAAACCGCAAAGCTCGTCGCCGACTCGGGCGATCCCGGCGACGCGTTCGGTTTCTCGCTCGCCGCGACGCCGACGCACATCGCCGTCGGCGCGAACGGCAGCAACGGCGCGAAAGGCGGCGCGTTCGTCTTCGCGGACGACGGCGGCGAATGGCAGCAAGTCGCGCGGCTCGTCGCGGACGACGGCGTCGCCGGCGACGACGCAGGTTACGCGATCGCGATCGACGGCACGACCGTCGTCGTCGGTGCCGACCGCGCGCAAGTCGGCGCGGCGACGCAGCAGGGTGCGGCTTACGTGTTCTCGCAATTGGGCGACGACTGGTTGCAGATCGAGAAGCTCGTCGCGAGCGATAGTCAAACGGACATGTTCTACGGCGCGTTCGTCGCGCTGTCGGATACGACGGCGCTCGTCGGCGTGCCGTATGCGACGGTCGACGGCGACGCCGTGCGCGGAGCTGCGTATTTCTATCAGCGCGGCGATGTCGTCACGGATAGAATCTTCGCAGACGGATTCGACGTAACGTCATAGTTCGTACGTCGCGTGCTTTTTCCCTATCCCGCTTGCGGGAGAGGGCAGGATGAGGGCATTCGGAGTGAGGCATCGAACCAGCGTGCCCTCACCCCAACCCTCTCTCGCGAAAGCGGGAGAGGGGGAACAGCGGTGGAGCGAAACAGCGTCAGCGCCCTTCGCCCATCGGCAACGCATGGTGATCGAAGCTGAAAACCCGCGTGATCCGCCACGCGGCGGTCGCCTTGTCGTACTGCCACAGCATCACGAACTTCCCTTCGCCGACCGGCTCCGTCGCTTCCGATTTCGGATGATGGAACCGGTGCGTTCCGATTTCGAGCGCTCCCAGGTTGTCCATCGGATACACCTCGAGCGAGTCGGCGACGAGCTCGCGCGTCGTCGTGCCGCAGATGTTCTTGCGCACGCTTTCGGTCAGCGCGTCGCGGCCGAGCGTGATGCCGCCGTGATCGTGGAAAAATTCGACGTGCTCGTCGACGAGACTTGCGAACGTCTTCAGATCGCACGTGTTGTACGCATCGAACAACGCCTTGTCCTGCGCCAGGATCGCGCGGAAGAGATCGTCCGGCGTGCTCGGCGGATTCGTCTTCGGCGGAGCGGCGGCGTATGCGAACGACGCGGACAGCGCGATCGTGACGGCAAAAGTCGTGAGCAGGCGTTTCATGCAGTCTCCCTGGCGATGGCGGCGAATGCGAAGGCGCATCAGCGCGGCTCCGTTCGCGACGAAAGAAAATAGAGCGCGAGCTGGCCGAGCCCCAGCGTGCCTGCGAGCACCGCGATCGCACCGGGCGTCACGTCGCGCCAGCCGATCACTTCGATCAGCGCGAATCCCGTTGCGATGGCGACGAGGCCGACGCCCCAGCGCAGCATGCCGAACCGGCGTTGACGTTCCTCGGCGGCGAGCAATGCGCGCAATGCGTCGGCGTCGGAGCTGCCTTCGCGCATCAGCAGCGAGCGAGCCCGCGCGTCGATCAGCGCCTTCACGAGAAACGTGAAAGCGTAGGTCACGCAGACGAACAAGCTGATCGCGACCCATTCGTGGGCCATCGCTGCCTCCTTCTCGAGGATTCCCCGCCTAAGATACGGCCGGGCGCGCGGCGGTTGCAGCGGCGGGGTTGCAACCGCGAGACGCGTCGGCGTATCTCCTGGGGCGTGAGATGCCGGCTTCTTCATGAGCGCCGATCGTGAACTCGTCGAAGCCGTGCTCGCGCGGCGCGCCGGCGCGTTCGAGCGGCTCGTGCGCGAGCATCAGGGTCTCGTCGCGCACATCGTGTTCCGGCTCGTGCGCGACAGGGACACGGTCGACGAGCTCGGTCAGGAGACGTTCCTGCGCGTGCATCGCCGGCTGCATCAGTTCCGGCAGGACAGCTCGCTCAAGGCGTGGATCGGGCGCGTCGCCTACACGATCGCGCTGCGCCACCTCGAGAAGCAGTCGGCCGGCATGCGGATCGTCGAGGAAGCCGAACGTCTCGAACGCGAGCGGACGGACGAAGACGTCGAGTCGAGCTTTTCGGAACGGGAAGCAGCAGCCATGGTGAGGGAAGCGGTGAACTCGCTACCGCCGTTGCAGCGGACGATCGTGTCGCTTTATCACCTCGAGGAGCTGTCGATTCCGGAAATCGGCGAAATCACCGGCTTGCCGGCGGGAACGATCAAGAGCCATCTGTTCCGCACGCGCCGGCAGCTTCGCGAGATGCTGGAGGCGCGACTGGGAGCCGACGCATGAGCAGCGGACATCGTTTCGACGAAACCGAACAGCGCGAATGGGCGGCGCAGGAGCGCGCACGCGAGCGTTCCGATGGCGATGAT
>DASZWL010000268.1:0-4670 GCA_035546695.1 Rhodanobacteraceae bacterium
GACACGATCAAGTGGGAAGACGGCAAGGAATATCCGCTGATCAAGGTGGAGATTTCGAGTCATTCCCATCCGTTCTTCACCGGCAAGCAGAAAGTCATCGATGCCGGCGGCCGCGTCGACAAGTTCCGCAAACGCTACGCAAAATAAGCGCACGCTGCGCTTATCCCGGGAGTACGGGGATGTGCGTTGATCCGGGGCCCAGCGCCTCCGGTTCACGCCATGCAAATCCTTACACCGATATGACAAAACGCCGGCCTGCGCCGGCGTTTCGTTTTTGCGTTCCGGCTTGATCCGCCCGGCCTCACGCGCCATTTGTGCTATGCAATAATCGGCGCATCCGGAGCGGACCGCATTCGTCGGCCCGTCCTCATCTCGACTCGACACGCGTGCTGAATCCGCGGTGCGCGGCGTCGCCAAGGAGTCCGTACGTGTCCAGCAAGTCCGTCCAGATCATCGACCCTTCCTCGAACAAGACGGCCACGCTTCCGGTCGTCACAGGCACGCTCGGCGATCCGGCGTTCGACATCGGCAAGCTCAACAAGGAAACCGGCTACTTCACGTTCGATCCCGGCTTCGTCTCGACCGCGTCGGTGCGAAGCGCCGTCACCTTCATCGACGGCGACGCCGGCGTACTGCTCTATCGCGGCTATCCGATCGAACAGCTCGCCAAGGAGTCGAGCTTCCTCGAGGTCGCGTATCTCCTCATCAACGGCGAGCTGCCGTCGGCGGCCGAGTTTCCGGCGTTCGAGGACGAAGTCACGCATCACACGATGATGCACGAGGCGCTCAAGAACTTCCTGCACGGTTTCCACTACGACGCGCATCCGATGGCGATGCTGTGCGCGTCGGTCGCGTCGCTCTCGGCGTTCTATCACGACACGCTCGACATTTCCGATCCCGAGCAGCGCCGGCTCGCTGCGATCCGCCTGATCGCGAAGATGCCGACGATCGCCGCCGCCGCGTATCGCTACTCGATCGGCTGGCCGATCCGCTATCCGCGCAACAACCTCGAATACGTCACGCGCTTCCTGCACATGATGTTCGAGGTGCCGAGCGAGCCGTTCCAGCTCTCGCCGGTCGCGGCGAAGGCGCTCGATCTTCTCTTCATCCTGCACGCCGATCACGAGCAGAACGCGTCGACATCGACGGTGCGCCTCGTCGGCTCGACCGGCGCGAATCCGTATGCCTGCGTCGCGGCCGGCATCGCGGCGCTCTGGGGTCCCGCACACGGCGGCGCGAACGAGGCGGTCCTCAAGATGCTCGAGGAGATCGGCGACGCGAAGAACGTCGCGAAGGCCGTCGATCGCGCCAAGGACAAGGAATCGGGCTTCCGCCTGATGGGCTTCGGGCATCGCGTCTACAAGAACTACGATCCGCGCGCGGCGATCATCCGCGAGATGACGCACAAGGTGCTCGCCGATCTCAACGTCAGCGATCCCTTGCTCGACATCGCGCTCGCGCTCGAAGAGGTCGCGCTCAAGGATCCGTATTTCGTCGAGCGCAAGCTCTATCCGAACGTCGATTTCTATTCGGGGCTCATCTACAAGGCGCTGAAGATCCCGACCGAGATGTTCACGGTCATGTTCGCGATCGCACGCACGGCCGGATGGGTCGCGCACTGGCTCGAGCAGCACGAGGATCCGGAGACGAAGATCGGACGTCCGCGCCAGATATACATCGGCGCGGCGAAGCGCGATTACACGGAAATCGCGAAGCGTTGACCTGACTTCGTCATACCCGCGAAAGCGGGGACCCAGCGCCTTCGGGCAGCTGGAGCAGAGGCGCTGGGTTCCCGCTTTCGCGGGAACGACAGAGCTATTCGTCGTTCGCCGCATCCTGCTCGCGAACGAGCTCTTCGACCGCCGCGAGATTCGCGCGCCGCATCGGTTTCTCGTCGATGCGATCGAGCGGCGCCTGCCGGAGGCGGTCGTACGGCAGCACGGTGAGATCGATCGCGCTGTCGCCGGCGCCGAAGACGAACACGGGCACATCGGCCGTCGTGTCGCGCTCGAGGCGAAGGCGCCGCGTGCGTTCCTCGTACGGAATCCCTTTTTCCTGAAGGAACATCGCGACGCGGTCGGCACCGTCGTCGTGCAGATGAAGGCAGACAGCCGAATGCTCGTCGGCCGTGCCTTCGAGCACGGGACCGACCAGGCGCGGCTCGAATTCCGAGAAGAACTTCATCGCTTCGAGCGCGGCCTCGCGAAGCCGGTGCAGCGTTCCGGGTTGATCGGCGCGGAACAGGCGCTGGTGCTCGCGTAGCGCATCTTCGATCTCGCCGTTCTTCGGCAGGCTCGCGTCGTCGACGATGCCGAGCCGCGACGCGGCCTTTAACTTCGCTTGACGGTAATCGCGCAGGCCGTCCTCTGCGATCAGGCGAGCGGCTTCGACGGCGATGCGGCGGCGCTGCTCGGTCGTCTTGCTCTGCGCGTGGCGGATGTGGTCGTGGCGGGTGGGCATAGGGAAAAGCCGGGATTCGGGATTCGAGATTCGGGATCAACCAGACCTTACGAGACGAGAACATAGGGTGGGCTTCAGCCCACCATCCTGTCGAAGCGCGGTGGGCTGAAGCCCACCCTATGACCGCGCGTGGCGGAAAGAGTCGTGGCGGTGGGCATGAGGAAAAGCCGGGATTCGGGATTCGAGATTCGGGATCAACCAGACCTTACGAGACGGGTGCGCGAATCCCGAATCCCGAATCCCGGCTCTCAGAACACATCGTACGCTTCGCGCTGCTCGCCCTGCTGCTGCTCCTGCGGCGGCTGCGCTTCGAGTCGCGCGACGTCCTCGGTCTTCAGCACTTCGAGGATCGCGCCGGGATCGCCGGCCGACGCGAGCGCGCCGGATGAGGGATCGATGCGCACTTTGCTGATGCCGGGCGGCATGTCGAACGGCTGCTCCGGTACGTCCTTCAGCGCGGCGCGCATGAAGTCGATCCAGATCGGCAGCGCGGCCTTTGCGCCGAACTCGCCGCGGCCGAGCGAGCCGAAATCGTCGAAGCCGACCCAGCAGCTTGCGACGAGCTTCGCGTCGAAGCCGGTAAACCAGGCGTCGCGATGGTCGTTCGTCGAGCCGGTCTTGCCGGCGAGATCGTTGCGCTTCAGCACCATCGCGGCGGAGCCCGTGCCACGGCGGATGACGTCGCGCATCAGCGACGTGACGAGATAGGCGTTGCGCGCGTCGATCACGCGCGGCGCGAGGTGCTGCTGACCGGGCGCCGGCGTCGTCGCGGCTTTCGCCGTGCCGATCGGATTCAGCGATGCGGCGTCGACCGACGTCGCGGGCGGCGGCGCGCTGGCGACGCCGTTGCCGTTGCAGTCGGCGCAGGCGATCGCGGGATTCGCCTGATAGACGACGTTGCCGTCGCGATCGTCGATCTCGCGCACGAAGTACGGATCGACGAGGAATCCGCCGTTCGCGAACACCGCGTAGCCGCGCGCCATCGAGAGCGGCGACACCGAGGCCGTGCCGAGCGCCATCGAGAGGTTCTCCGGAATCTGGTCCGGCGCGAATCCGAATCGCGTGATGTATTCGCGCGCGTAGTGGAGGCCGATCGCGTCGAGCACGCGCACCGAGACGAGGTTGACCGACTTGACCAGGGCTTCGCGAAGGCGGATCGGCCCCTGGAATGTGTCGTCGTCGTTCTTCGGCGTCCAGAGGCCGTTCGGCTTCGACGGATCCGGAAACACGAGCGGCGCGTCGTTGACGACCGAAGCCGGCGTGAAGCCGTGCTCGAACGCGGCGGAGTAGAGGAACGGCTTGAAGCCCGATCCCGGCGAGCGGTTCGATTGCGTGACGCGGTTGAACTTCGAGCGCAGGAAGCTGAAGCCGCCGACGAGCGTCTCGATCGCGCCGTCGTGCGGATCGATCGCGACGAACGCGGCTTCGGCGGCGGGCAGCTGCGCGAGCGTCCACGGCGGCAGTGTCTTCTCGGGTTTCTTGTCGTTCTTCTTCGCGTCGGCGTCGCCGGCAACGTCGAGCGGCTCGTTGTGCAGGAGGCGGATGACGTCTCCGCGCTTCAGCACGTCATTCACGTGCTTGGGCGTTGCGCCGCGGCGATCCTCGTCGATGTGCGGACGCGCCCAGTCGACGGCCGGGAGATCGAGCGTCACTTCCTTGCCGTCGAAGAGGTAGACGTTCGCAGTGCTCGCGTCGACGGCCGTGACGATGCCCGGCACGAGCCCGGCGAGCGGACGATAGTCGAGCAGCGCCTTGTCCCAGTCGGCCTGCGCCGCGGTTTCGGGAAGATCGACGTGCGCTTCGGCGCCGCGATAGCCGTGGCGTTCGTCGTAGACCATGAGGTCGTGCCGCAGCGCCGTGTTCGCCGCTGCCTGGCGCGCCGAGTCGAGCGTCGTCTTGACGACGTAACCGTCGGTCAGAGCGGTGTTGCCGAGCCGCTCCATTGCCTCGATGCGCACCATCTCGGCGAAGTACGGCGCGTCGACTTCGACCGGCGGCTCGTGCGGGTAGGCCGCGTCCGGCGCTTTGATCGAGGCGTCGTAGGTCGCCTGGTCGATGAAGTGGTTGTCGAGCATGCGCCCCAGCACGTAGTTGCGCCGCTCGATCGCGCGCGGCGGGTTGCTGATGGGATTTCCGGTCGACGGGAACTTCGGCAGCGAGGCCAGCATCGCGCACTCGGGGATCGAGAGATCGGCGAGCGTCTTGCCGTA
>DASZWL010000269.1:0-6121 GCA_035546695.1 Rhodanobacteraceae bacterium
CGCGATCTTGAGATCGGCGTTGCCCGACACCGCGCGCTTGCGCAGCGTTCCGGCGAGCTTGTCGAGCTTGATCGTCGCGTCGGGTCCCTGATCCGTCATCGTGCCGCTCGTCGCGAGCGAGAAGTCGAGCGCGCCCGGCCACTCGGCCGCGAACGCGCCGGGATCGAACTTGTCGGCCTTCGTCGTCAGCTGCCAGCCGAGCGCGGGCTTCAGCGTGATCGTGCCTTCCGCGTCGAGGCCGCCTTTCGGCTGTTTGAGCGCGAGTTGCTTCAGCGCGATCGCTTCGGGCGTGCCGTCGAGATTCAGCGCGATGTCGGAGAGCTTGCCGGGCGGACCGATCGCGAGCGCGCCTTCGGCATGGAAACGTTCGGCGCTGCCCGACACGTCGAGCTTGCCGTGCGTCGCGAGTGGCTGGCCGACGAGATCGGCCGGCAGCTCGACGCCATCCCAGATGAGCGCGAGCTTCGCCGAGATTGGCTTCGCATCGAGCTGCACGGCACCGCTCGCGTTGAGCGTGCCTTCGGCTTCGGGCGTCTTCAGCGTCAGCGTTTCGATCGTCAGCGTCTGCCCGTCGAGCGCGTAGCGGAACGGCGCGAGCTGCACGCGATGCTCGTTGACGTCGACTTCGCCGTTCAGCGCGCCGTGCTGCTTGTCGCCGGAGCCTTCGAGCGAGAGCGCGAGCGCGGTCAGCGTCGAATCGGATTGCACGCGCTTCGGATCGAAGCGCGGCACGGTGACTTTCGCGGTCCATGGAAAATCGCGCGATTGCGTCAGCGTCGCGGCGATCGTCGCCGGCGTCGGTGCGCTGAGAGCGAGATCGAGCGTCGCCTGCTTGCCGTCGCCTTTCGCCTTCAGCGTCCCGGCGATCTCGCGATCGGCGGCTTTCCAGTGGAACGTCGTCTCGCCGTCGCCGGGATAGCCCGGCGCGGAAGAGATCGTGCCGTGGAGATCGACGCTGCCGTCCGGCGCGCGAAGCGCCAGCGTGCGGATGATCGCGCCGCCGCGCGTCCACGCGCCGGCGAGATCGAGCGAGTCGGCGGCGAAGACCGGCTGACCATCCTGCGTGATCGACGCGTGCTTCAGCGCGAAGCGGTCGAGCAGCACGTCGAGCGGCGCTTCGAGCGAGAACGGCGCAGAAGGCTGCTCGGGTTTCGGCGGCACCGTCGTCAGCGCGACGTCGACGCGATCGACGTCGAGACCGACGACGTGCACGGCTTTCGCGAGCAGCGCCGACGGCGCGATGTCGACGATGACGGATCCGACGCGCGCATCGACGCCAGCGGACGGATCGGCGTAGCGCACGTTCGCGAGCGTCAGCGGTCCGGCCAGCGTTCCGCTCGAGCGTTCGATGGCGAGTTTTCCGTCCATCGCGCCGATCGCGCGCGCGATCGCGAAGCGCGCGCCGGATTCGGTGTCGAGGAGCCAGAAGAGCAGGGCGGCGACGATGACGACGAACACCGCGAACGCGATGCCGATCCATTTGAGGATGCGCAGTGTCGCGATGCCGCAGATCGATTTCGTTCCCGGAGCGCGCGCAGGCAAAGCCCTCCCCTTCCAGGGGAGGGTTTGGGTGGGGATGGTGTCCGGTGTGATCGCAGCGTCGCGCGAACACCATCCCCTCCCCAGCCCTCCCCTTGAAGGGGAGGGGGAAAGAGGTGCGCTCGTGCGAGAAATGCGGCGACTCATAAATCCGGCCCGATCACGATATGCAGCTCGACGCCATGGTTCTCGTCGTCATGCACCGGAAACCCGAGATCGACGCGCACCATGCCGACCGGCGAGCGCCAGCGCGCGCCGATGCCGACGCCGACCTTCTGGCGATAGTCGTTGACGGTCGAGAATGCGTCGCCGGTGTCGATGAATGTCGCGATGCCCCAGTTCGGCTTGAAGTAGTACTCGTACTCGGCGCTCGCGACGGCGAGGTTGCGGCCGCCGATGACGAGATCCTGGCAGTCGCGATGGCTGTCGGCCGCGCAGCGCGCGAGCGCTTCGGGCACGAGGTCGGCCGGCAGCGGAGGTCCGATGGTCTGGTATGCGTAGCCGCGGATCGAACGGTCGCCGCCGGCGAAGAAGCGCAGCTCCGGCGGCAGCTTGTCGAAATCATCGACCTTCGTCGCGCCGAGCGAGCCGCGTGCGATGAAGCGCGAATGCTTGCCGAGACCGCGGATCCACTTGCCGTCGGCCGTGACCTGCGCGAAGTCGGTCGAGCCCGTGAGCACGCTCGCGCGCGCGGCGAGCGTCAGCGACCAGCCCTTGCGCACGAACGTCGCATCGTCGGCCTGCTTGCGCGCGATCGAGATCTCGGGATACAGCAATGTCGTGTTGCCCGGAATGTTCGCGACCTCGAAATCGCCGGTGATGAACTTGAGGCCGTAGTTGCGCGTCCAGCCGCGCCAGATCGACGAGTCGGTCGCGGCCGCGCCGAACGTGCGCGACTGGCTCGTGTCGGTGTTCTCGTCGCGGTAGTTGATGCCGAAGTTGAAGCTGTGATTGTTCGGTCCCGCCAGCGGAATCTGGTACGTGACGTTCGCGGTCTTGAGGCGTTCGGCGATCAGCGCCTCGACCTTGCCCTTGTGCCCGCGCCGGTTCATCCAGCGCCGCTCGATGCCGCCGCGCACGCCGACGCCGGTGTCGGTGCCGATGAAGACGCCGCCGGTGTAGATCGTGCGCTTGGCCGGCGCCAGCATGACCTTGATCGGTACGGTCGCATCGTGCGCATGCTCGATGTCGGGCTGCACCTGCGCGACGGCGAAGTAGTCGGCGTCGATCAGCCGTTGCTGCAGCTCGAGCACCTTGTCCTGCGTGTAGAAATCGCCTTCCTGCCACGGCACGTAGCGCTGCATGAACTCGTCGGGAAACTGGCCGCCTTCGAACTCGGTCGCGCCGAGCCGGTAGCGCGTACCGACCTTCCACGCGAGATGCACTTCGGCCGTGTTCGCCGAACGCGTGACTTCGACGCGATGCTCGACGAGCTCGGCCTCGAGGTAGCCCGATCCGAACAGCGCCGCCTGGATCGTCGCCTTGCTCTTCTCGTAGAGCGAATGGTCGAGCGGCTGGCCTTTTGCCGGCACGAACGTCGCAATGGCCTTCCGGACGGCTTTCTGTCCGTCGGCGTCGCCGTCGACGCGGATGTCGAGCGTCTCGACGCGGACCGGCTCGCCGAGCTTGACGTGCAGCGTCGCGACATACGCATCGCCGTTCTCGGCGAGATCGCCGTCGACTTCCGCGTGGTAATAGCCGTAGGGCTCGAGCGCCGACTTGATCTGGCCCGCTGCCGCCTCGTAGAGCCGGTGCGCCTGCGCGGCCGTGACGTCGCGCGTCGCGTAGTGGCTGATCTCGATGGCGCCCATCGCGACGTCGCGGAGTGGCTCGTCGAGGCCGTCGAGCTCGACGCTGACGCGCGCGGCATCGGCGCTGCCGGCGACGAGCAGCAGGAGGACGAGCATCGTGCGAGCCATGCGGCGCTGGCGGGTCCCGCCGTCGAACGTGCGCATGGGGAGAGTTATAGCAGGTGCGGCGTCGGGCACGCGTTAGCGGCGTCGCGATCGCGCGACTGCGCGAGTGCGTGCTTCGGCTCCTACGGCGCCTGCGAGAGCGAAGGGGCGAAGCCGTGAATCCTGTCGAGATTGTTTACGATCCCGCCGAGCTTCGGCCGGTACGGCGCTCAGGGCGCGCCGTCGAAGCCGTCGGCGAAGATCGTGTCGCCGTCGCCGTAGGTGACCGTGACGTTGTCGGCGCCGAGCTGCCAGCAGGAATCGAACGTGAACTCGTCCGGAGCCACGACGAAGAAGCTGATGCCGTCGATGTTGTGCATGAGGTCGGCCCACGTGTAGTCGAGCTCGGGCGGTGCGTTCAGCACCCAGCCCGGCGGCACGTCGGTCGCGTCGCTCGGGATCGTGAAGCTCACCGTCATCCACGGGAACGGCCCTTCGAGCGGCGATTCGGGGCCGTCGGTCGTGTGCGCCTCGATCACGGTCGGCGGATCGCTCGGCACCGTGTGCAGGTCGCTCAGCATCAGCGTGAACGTGCTCGGCAGGTCGTAGACGGGATGGCAGTTCTCGACGTCCGACGTGTCGAGCCGCTCGATGTCGGCGCTCGCCGAGACCAGCGCTCCGCTCGCGAGCGCGTCGTGCAGCGCCGATCCCGCCGGCGGATACGAGGTCAGGTTCGGATGATCGGAGAAGTACGGCACGCCGCTGTCGAGCCAGGCGCCGGGATTGCCGCCGTCGGGCTCGATGATGAACGCGCCGCCGCCGCCGTTGGTCCAGCCCCATTCGTTCGGATTCGTGCCGGATTCGAAATCGTCGACGACCTCGGTCGCATGCGCGGCGACGGCGGCGAGGGTCAGGAGCGAGGTGACGGCAAAGCGGTTCATGAGCGTCTCCGGCAAACGGACTCGGCAAAGGCGAGATACGCCAAGATTCGTACGTCCGGCCGCCGAAGTCGTTCGACTTCGATTGCGTTTCCTTTTCGATCGTATGAGAGCGATGCCGCAGTCGTCGCGGAGCGCGGAAATTGGACGTCACGGACGCGTGCAACGTCACTTGGCGACAAAAGCGGCGGAGCGCCGGCACCGCACCGAAACAACTGTCAACGCGACGTGACGAATGCGGCCGATTCACGCAAAAACCGTGTGAAATACGCCTGGAACGCGCGGTCGCGGCGCATGGCCCGCCATTTGCAGAATCGATCGCATCCATCTCATTTCATGTCGCGGAGTCGTCATGAAACGTTTCGCTCTCGCCGGACTGTCCGAAACCGAACGCACCGAGCTCACGCGCCTCTTGGCGCGGGCCGGGACGACGCTCGACGAGCCCTGGTCGCTGCTCGAAGGCGACGGGCGCGCGGATCTCGTCGTCATCGATCCCGAGCAGTTCGCGGGGCGCGTCGCCCGCGTCCGCGCGCTCGGTGAGCGCACGAATTTCGCCGTGATCGTCGATGCCGACGCGGAATCGCCGGAAGCCTGGCTCGTGCTGCGCCGTCCGCTGACGACGGAGGCGCTGGTCGACATGTTCAACCGCGCGGCCTGTTGCGATCGCTCGGGCACCGACGAGAACGTCGCGCCGCAGACCGCCGAAGTCGCTGTGCCGGAAGCACAGCCGGAATCGGCGCGCGCCTCGTTCGAGACGCCGCGCGGTCCGCGGACGTGCACCGATTTCAACACGCTCGTGCAGCGCGGCACGCTCGTGATCGAGCGGCCGGGACTACCGCGGCTCGTCGTCGATCCTGCGGCGGGCACGTATCACGCGAATGGCTCGCTGTCGCGGCTCGAGCCGTATTTCCTCGATCCGCTGAAACCTTCGGAATATCGCCAGCTGCCGTCGTCGCGTCTCGACGAGATACGCGCCGCGGCGCCGGGGCGTCCGATCGTGCAGTTGCAGTGGCTCGGCGCGATGCTGCGCTCGAACGGATGCCTCGGCACTCATCTCGATCCCGGCGGCACGTTCAAGGTGCAGCGCTGGATGAGCATCTACGGCGAATACCGCAAGCAGTACCGCATCGCGACGATGATGCTGCGTCCGCTCCGGCTGCACGAGATCGCGCGCAAGGCCGACGCGAAGATGACCGAGGTGTTCGACGTCGTCAACGCGTACGACGCGGTCGGGCTCCTCGAGTGGGAGCCGCGCAAGTCGCGCTATGCCGAGGCCGAGCGGCCGCGCACGCCCGTGCCGGGCAAGCGGCGTCTGCTCGCGGCGGCATTGCTCGCACGCTGATCGCGCTTCAGCGCTTCCCGCCGACGTAGGCGTTGCACTGCACTTCGACGCGCGCGCCGAGCGCGAGCGCGTTCGCGCCGAACGCCATGCGCGCCGGGAAGTGCTGCTTGAAGTAGCCGCGATAGACCTCGTTGAATGCCGGCCAGTCGGCCATGTCAGCGAGCGCGACCGTGCATTGCGCGACGCGATCGAACGAGGCGCCATGGCGCTCGAGGCTCGCGCCGATGTTGTCCATGACCTGCTTCGCTTCGGCCTTGATGCCGCCAGCGGCGAGCTTGCCCGCTGCATCGGTGCCGATCATGCCGGCGAGATAAAGCATGTCGCCGGCGCGTACGGCTTCGGAGAACGGCAGCGACATGCCGGGCGGCGCGTTCTGCACCGCGTGGAACTCGAGCGCACCCGAATCG
>DASZWL010000270.1:0-4497 GCA_035546695.1 Rhodanobacteraceae bacterium
TTGTGCGTCACGTCGGCGAAAAGCAACATGGATTCCCGCTTTCGCGGGAATGACGGCTCAATGCGACGTCGCCCGATTCGACTGCGCCGTGTCGCCGAGCGCGCGCAGAGCGAACGTCGCGCCGACGTGCAGCGCGGCCGCGATGCCGACGTAGATCGCCGTCGTGCGCAGATACGGCAGATACCAGTCGCCGAGATTCTCGATCCAGCCGCCGAAGCTCGGGATCTGTCCGCTCGTGCGCCAGGTATCGCTGATCCAGTAGTAGCTGCCGTTCGAGATCAGGTACGAGACGCTGATCGACGCGACGAGCAGCACGGCAAGCCAGCCGAGCTCGCGAATGCCCGGCTTCGCATAGAACGAGCGAAGCACGCTGCCGCCGAGCCACAGCACGAAATACGCGGCGAGCAGGAACCAGTACGCGGGCGAGACGCAGTAGTGGCTCCAGAAATCGATGCCCTGGCGCGTGATGACGAAGAAGTCGATCAGCACTGCGAGCGCCATCAAGAGCGGAAACGCCCAGCGCGCGCTGCCGCGCAGATAGAAGCCCGCGAGGAAGAACACGGCCCACGATGCATCCGGCAGCGCCGCGAAGTGATTGACGCGCGTCGCCGCCATGACGATCGCGAGGATCGCGAAAAGGCCGACGCGCTGCGGATTCGACAAGGTCATGGAGGAAATTCCCGATCGGATGATGCCTCGCGCCATTCTAGCCGAAGCGCCGCCATCCACGCTTCGGCGGTTCAGCCGCCGGCGGGAAATCGCGGCGCGTTGACGTAGCGCACCTCGAACTGGCCGCCGCGATAGCCGAAGCGGCTCGCATGCGCGGGATCGACCGAAAGCGCGAGCGCGCGCGCCGGCGGCAGGCCGAGCGCGTGGCAGAGCAGCGCGCGGATCGATCCGGCGTGCGCGATCGCGAGCACGGAATCGTCGGCGTTCGTCGAGCCGAGCAACGCCGCGAGCCACGCGCCGGTGCGGCGGATCACGTCGGCGAAGCTCTCGCCGCCCGGCGCTTCCTGGATGACCCAGTTCTCGGACCAGTGCCGATAACGCGCGCCATCCGACGCGGCGATCTCGTCCCAGCGCTTGCCGTCCCACGCGCCGAGCGCGACTTCGCGCAGGCGCGCGTCGGCGAGCGGCTCGATCGCGAAACGCGCGGCGAACACCTGCGCGGACTGCTGCGCGCGCTTGAGATCGCTCGCGAACAGAAAGCGCGGCGGCGCGGCGTCCCAGCTCGCGGCGAGCCGTTGAGTCGCCGTGAATCCTTCGGCCGAGAGCGCGACGTCGGTATGTCCGAGGCAGATGCCAGCGGGGGCATCGGCGCCGCCGTGGCGTACGAGGATGAGGTCCATGCGGATATCGCGGCGGATCGTTGCGCCGAGCGTACCATCGCGGCGTCGCGCGCATGCCGGCGGCCGGTCGGCATGTGAGCCGTTATGATGCGCCGATGACGCGAACGACCATCGACGACTGCGACGTGCTGATCGCCGGCGGCGGCCTCGTCGGCGCGAGCCTCGCGATCGCGCTCGACGGCGCCGGCTTCGCGGTCGCGCTGGCCGAATCGGCGCCCCCACGCGCCGATCTCCAGCCGAGCTACGACGAGCGCAACCTCGCGCTCGCGGCCGCGAGCGTCAATACGCTGCGCGCGCTCGGCGTGCTGGATGCGAAATCCGCGACACAACCGATCGAGCGCATCGAAGTCAGCCGTCGCGGCGATTTCGGCCGCGTGAGCCTGGTTGCGAGCGAGCTCGGTTTCCCGATGTTCGGCGCGACGATTCCAGCACGTGCGCTGGGTCAGGCATTGCTGCGGCGACTCGACGCCTGCTCGGCGCTCGCGAGATTCGCGCCGGCCGAAGTCGTCGCGATCGACGCGGGCGATGCATTCACGACCGTCGCGCTGCGCACGCCGGACGGCGAGCGTCGCGTGCGGACGCGGCTGCTCGTCGGAGCGGACGGCACGGAATCGTTCGTGCGCAGCGCGTTCGGCATCGACGTCGCGCGCCACGCTTACGGCCAGTCGGCGTTCGTGACGACGTTGACGATCGCGCCCGCGCTCGGCGCGACCGCGCACGAGCGCTTCACCGATTCGGGACCGGTCGCGCTGCTGCCGCTCGGCGGCGATCGCGCAGGGCTCGTGCTCAGCGTTCCGTCCGATGACGCGCCGCGCGTCGGCGCGCTCGACGACGCGGCATTTCTCGCGTTCGTGCACGAGCGTTTCGGCTGGCGCGCAGGCCGCTTCTCGCGTCCGGGGCGCCGCAAGCCGTATCCGCTCGCGAGCGTGATCGCCACGCGCACGATCGCATTGCGTGCCGTGCTGGTCGGCAACGCCGCGCAGACGGTTCATCCGCTCGGCGCGCAGGGCTTCAATCTGGGTCTGCGCGATGCGCTGACGCTCGCCGAGCTGTTGCGCGATGCGGCGATTGCCGGTGCCGATCCCGGATCTCGCGAATTGCTCGCGCGTCACGTCGAGAGGCGAAGCGCCGACCGCTCGGCGACGACGCGCTTCAGCGACGATCTCGTGCAGCTCATGGGCAGCGATTTCGCGCCGTTGCGAATCGCGCGCTCGATCGGCTTCCACGCGCTCGATCGCATCGCGCCGCTGAAGCGCCGCTTCGCGCTGCGCGGCATGGGCTTTCGCGGCGACACGCCGCTCGCGGCACTGCTGCGATGAGCCGGCGCGGCGCGCTCGACACGATCGTCGTCGGCGGCGGTGCGATCGGCGCTGCGCTCGCGCTAGCGCTCGCGCGCGACGGATTCGCGGTCGCACTCGTCGAAGCGCGCGCGCCGAAGCTATGGCGGATCGAGGACGACGTCGATCTTCGCGTCGTCGCGCTCGCCGCCGATGCGCGCGCGCTGCTCGACGATCTCGGCGCGTGGCCGGCGATCGAATCCGCGCGCGCCGGTCCTTATCGCCGCATGCGCGTCTTCGATGCGCTTGCTCCGGGCGAGCTTCGCTTCGACGCAGCTGATCGCGGCGAAGCCTCGCTCGGCTGGATCGTCGAGAACGCGTTGATCCAGCACGCGCTCTGGCAGGCGCTTGCGAACGAGCCGCGTGTCGAGCTGCGCTGTCCGGCGGAAGTCGCCGCCGTTTCCGACGGCGAATCGTCCGTAGAAGTCGTGCTATCCGACGGAACGCGCATGAGCGCGCGCGTCGTGCTCGCAGCCGACGGCGCGGCATCGCCGGTCCGCGCGATGGTCGGCATCGAATGCGACGGGCGAGATTACGGCCAGCGCGCCGTCGTCGCGCACGTCGGCACCGTGCGTCCGCACGAAAGCACGGCATGGCAGCGCTTCCTGCCGGGCGGACCGCTCGCGTTCCTGCCGCTTGCCGACGGACGCAGCTCGATCGTCTGGTCGCTCGCCGAGACCGAAGCCGCGCGCGTCCTCGCGCTCGCCGACGTCGCGTTCCGCGCCGAGCTCGGATGCGCGTTCGATTTCCGGCTCGGCGACGTCGTGTCGGCGACGCGTCGCGCCGCATTTCCGTTACGGATGCAGACTGCGCGCCGCTACGTCGCCGGCCGCGTCGCGCTCGTCGGCGATGCCGCGCACGTCGTGCATCCGCTCGCGGGGCAGGGCATGAATCTCGGCTTTCGCGACGTCACCTGTTTGCGCCGCGTGCTGCACGACGCGTGCGAACGCGGCGGCGACATCGGCGCCGCGCACGTGCTGCGCCGCTACGAACGCGAGCGACGCAGCGAGAACGCGCTCGCCGCGCACGCGCTCGATGCGATCGAGCGCGTGTTCGGGTCGGCGAATCCGGCGGTCGCGATGGGGCGCGGGTTCGCGTTGTCGGCGGCGGGAAGGCTTGCGCCGTTTCGCGAGGTCATGATGGCGGTTGCTTCCGGTCGGCTCTAGGCGTGCATCGCTGCTCTGGTTTTTCGGCGAACCCTCGCCATTTCCGTCATTCCGGCGAAAGCCGGAATCTATTTTGCTTTTTAGCTATTTATCTATAGCTTGTCGCAAGCGACAAAGCGGTTCCGCTCGCCTGCCGGCGAGCGGGTCACTTTCTCTGTTTCGCCAGAGAAAGTAACCAAAGAGAGGCGACCCTAACGACCGCGGTCACGCGGTCTACGCCCGCGTGACTCCGCGAGGGCGCTCCGGAGGTTCGCTGACAGGCCATCCATGGCCTGACAGCGAACTGGCCCGCATCCTGCGGGCCACCGCTTTGCGGCTATTTCCTCCGCGCCCTCGCCGCGGCCGAGAGGGATCCGAAAGCAAGAGCAGAGAAGCAAAAAAAATCTCGTCGTCCCCGCGAAAGCGGGGACCCAGCGCCTTTGCTCTTGCTCTGCTTTTCGCTCGCAAACCCTCTGTGCCACGGCGAAGGGCGGACGGAAAAGCCGCGTGCCCGCACGCGGGCGGCGCGAGGGATCGCGCCGATTCGATCGTCAGGCCAGGATGGCCTGTCGATCGAACCCGTCCGCCCGTAGCGAACCCGGCGAAGCCGGGCGCGGCACCGAGGGCGCCCTCTCTTTGGCCACTTTCTCTGGGCGAGCAGAGAAA
>DASZWL010000271.1:0-2719 GCA_035546695.1 Rhodanobacteraceae bacterium
CCTAACTCTAAATCGACCCCATACCCGGGTCGTTGCACCCCATCGTTCAGCAATGCTATCCCGACGTCAAGCGCCTTTCCTACACAAATCCACGAACTTGCAAGATAGTCGGTAGTTCCAGACCCGCGCAAAGTGGCCACGCCAACCAGCGGATGCGTGGGTGTATGAGTTATCAAGACGATGGCGAGGGTGTAACCGGAGCGACGGACATAGCTCGTGCTCCACGACTGTTCGACGAAGTTCGCCGGCAATTGCGACTCAAGCACTACAGCTTGCGCACCGAACAGGCGTACATCGGCTGGATCCGGCGATTCATCGTCGCGAACAATCGCCGCCATCCGCGCGAAATGGGCGGCGACGAGGTCGAGGCGTTTCTGAGTCGTCTCGCGGTCGAAGGCAATGTCGCGGCGGGCACGCAGAATCAGGCTCTTTCGGCTCTGCTGTTCCTTTACCGCATCGTGCTCGGCATTGAGCTTCCGTGGATGGAGAGCGTCGTGCGTGCGAAGCGTCCACGGCGCGTGCCGACCGTGCTTTCGCGCGACGAGGTGCAGCGTCTGCTCGCGGCGATGGATGGTCGGCCGTGGCTCGTCGCGAGCCTTCTCTACGGTACCGGCATGCGTCTGATGGAATGCCTGCGCCTTCGCGTCAAGGATGTCGATTTCGCGCGCAACGAGATCACGGTGCGCGACGGCAAGGGCGGCAAGGACCGGCGCACGATGCTGCCGCGCTCGCTGATCGAGCCGTTGCAGCGAGAGGTCGAGCGTGCGCGCGTATTGCATGCGCACGATCTAGCGGCCGGTTTCGGCGAGGCGCGGCTGCCGCATGCGCTTGCGCGCAAGTACGTAAACGCGGCGCGCGACTTCGGCTGGCAATACGTGTTTCCGTCGGCGAACCGCTCGCGGGATCCGCTCGACGGCACGATGCGCCGCCATCATTTCGACGACGCGATCCTTTCGCGCGCGCTGAAGCGTGCGCGATCCAGCGCAGGCATCGCGAAGCCGCTCGGTGCGCACACGCTAAGACACAGTTTCGCAACGCATCTGCTCGAGGCGGGCTATGACTTGCGCACGATCCAGGAATTGCTCGGCCACGCGGACGTCTCGACGACGCAGATTTACACGCATGTGCTGAATCGCGGCGGGCACGGAGTCGCGAGCCCGCTCGATCGCTGAAGCGCGCAACCGGCTACTTGAGATTCGTCTCGAACAGCTTGTAGATCCGCTTGTACTCGTCGAGCCACGAATCCGCGTGCACGAAGCCGTGCCGCTCCATCGGATACGGCGCGATCTCGAAATCGTTCTTGTGCAGCTCGATCAGCTTCTGATAGAGCCGCGCTGAATCCTCGAACAGCACGTTGTCGTCGATCATGCCGTGCGCGATCAGCAGATGGCCCTTCAGCCCATCCGCGAATTCGATCGGCGACGATCGCTCGTACGCGATCGGATCGACGGCGGGATCGTTCAATATGTTCGACGTGTATTCGTGGTTGTACTGCGTCCAGTCGGTGACCGGTCGCAGCGCCGCGCCGGCCTTGAACACGTCGGGAGCGCGGAACATCGCCATCAGCGTCATGAAGCCGCCGTACGAGCCACCGTAGACGCCGATGCGGTTCGCATCGACGGAATAATTCTTCTCGAGCCAGTGCACGCCGTCGACGAGATCCTCGAGCTCGGGATGTCCCATGTCGCGATAGATCGCCGTACGCCAGTCGCGGCCGTAGCCTTCGCTCGCGCGATAATCCATGTCGAGCACGACATAACCTTTCTCGTTGAGCAGGTTGTGGAACATCTGCTCGCGGAAATAATACGGCCAGTAATAATCGGTGTTCTGCGTGTAGCCCGCACCGTGCACGAACAGCACGGCCGGATATTTCTTCGACGCGTCGAAATCCTTCGGCACGTAGAGCTTCGAATAAATCGGCTGCTTCGTGTGCGTCGAAGGCACGTCGACGATCTTGAGCTCGGGCCACGCGATCGCCTTGTATTCGGCCGTGCGCGTGTCGGTGAGATCGTGCGCGGCGCCGCCGTCGGCGCTCGCGATCGCAAGCTGCGGCGGCAGATACGGGCCGGATCGCAGGAAAGCGATCTGCCTGCCGTCCGGCGAAAGGCCGAACTCCTGCATGCCTTTGACCGACGTGACGCGCTCCGGCGCGCCGCCGCCGACAGCGACGCGGTAGACGTCGTACGAATACGGCGCCTCGGCGTTCGAGCGGAAATAGAACCACTTGCCGTCCGGCGAAATGACCGGGCTCGACACCTCGAACGTTCCCTTCGTCAGCGCGCTCGCCTTGCCGCCCGGCGTCTTCGCGTAGAGTTGCGCATAGCCGGTTTCCTCGGAGACGTACCAGAGCGTCTTCGAATCCTTCGTCCAGCCGAATTCGTTGAAGTTCCAGTTGATCCACGCGGGATCGGTCAGCCGGTGCTGCGTCGCGAGCTTGTGCGCGCCGAAATCGACGGTGGCGATCCAGCGATCCTTGTTGTCGATCGCGCGGATCTCGATCGCGACTTCGCGTCCGTCCTCGCTCCACTCGACGCCGCCTCCGCCGCCGTCCTCGGCGTCGGAGACGATGCGCACGGCGCGAGATTTCGGCTCGTCGGTTTTTTTCTTTTCGTCGTTCTTGCCGTTCTTCGCGTCGGATTTTTCGTCGGCGAACTTCGCTTTCGCGTTCTCCTCGCGGATCGCCTTCAAAGGATCGTCCTTGATGCCGGGCAGCGCGTCG
>DASZWL010000272.1:0-9840 GCA_035546695.1 Rhodanobacteraceae bacterium
ACGCACGCAAAGCGGCCTCGAGTTCCGCGCGCGCTCGATCGTGCTGACGGCCGGCACGTTCCTCGCGGGCCGCATCCACGTCGGCTTCGCGCAGCACGCGGCCGGACGCGCCGGCGATCCGCCGTCGATCGCGCTCGCCGCGGCCCTGCGCGAGCTGCCGTTCGCGGTCGGGCGCCTCAAGACCGGCACACCGCCGCGCATCGACGGGCGCACGATCGACTATTCCGCGCTCGCCGAGCAGGCGGGCGACGATCCGCCGCCGGTGTTCTCGTTTCTTGGCTCGCGCGAGGATCATCCGCGCCAGGTCAGCTGCTGGATCACGCACACGAGCGAGACGACGCACGACATCATCCGCGGCTCGCTCGACCGCTCGCCGCTCTACGGCGGCGTCATCGAAGGCGTCGGGCCGCGCTACTGTCCTTCGATCGAGGACAAGATCGTGCGCTTCGCCGACAAGGCCTCGCACCAGATCTTCCTCGAGCCCGAAGGGCTCGAAACGAGCGAGGTCTACCCGAACGGCATCTCGACGTCGCTGCCGTTCGACGTGCAGCTCGCGCTCGTGCGCTCGATCGCGGGACTCGAAAACGCGCACGTGACGCGGCCGGGCTATGCGATCGAGTACGACTACTTCGATCCGCGCGGGCTCGATGCTTCGCTGGAGACGAAAGCCGTGCCGGGCCTCTATTTCGCCGGGCAGATCAACGGCACGACCGGCTACGAGGAAGCCGCCGCGCAAGGCCTGATCGCAGGACTCAACGCCGCGCGCGCGGCGCAAGGCCGCGAGCCGTGGACGCCGCGCCGCGACGAGGCGTACATCGGCGTGCTGATCGACGATCTCGTCACGAACGGCACGAGCGAGCCGTATCGCATGTTCACCTCGCGCGCGGAGTACCGGTTGCATCTGCGCGAGGACAATGCGGATCTTCGTCTGACCGAGCAGGGCTTTGCGCTCGGCTGCGTGCCGCAGGAACGCTACGACGCGGTGCGGCGCAAGCGCGATGCGATCGAACGCGAAACCGGCCGCCTGCGCAGCCTGTGGGCGACGCCGGGCAACGCGCTCGGGCGCGAAGTCGAGAAGACGCTCGGCATTGCGCCTACGCGCGAGACGCACGCGCTCGATCTGCTGCGGCGTCCGGAAATCCGTTATGCAGACCTCGCACGCGTCGAAGGCATCGGCGCCGGAACCGACGACGCGGGCGTCGTCGAGCAGATCGAAGTGCAGGCGAAGTATGCGGGTTATCTCGATCGCCAGCGCGAGGAAATCCAACGCCAGAAGCGCAACGACGAGACGTCGATTCCCGAGCGTTTCGATTTCGCGAACGTGCGCGGCCTGTCGGCCGAAGTGACCGCGAAGCTCGTCGCCGTGCAGCCGCGCACGATCGGACAGGCGATGCGCATCTCGGGCGTCACGCCGGCGGCGATCTCGCTGCTGCTCGTGCATCTCAAGCGCGGCGGAAGGCGCGTCGCCTGACGACATCAGTTGACGTCATTCCCGCGAAAGCGGGAATCCAATTTGCTCTTTTCGCTCTCAAGAAAATGGATTCCCGCTTTTGCGGGAATGACGCTCCTTGGCGTTTTGAATGACGCCTGTCGGGACGTTTGAATGGCGGCGATCGAGGCGCTTGAACGAGAAAGGCCGGGCGATGCCCGGCCTTCGTGTGAACCGGCTGACGCGAACGAGCTCACTTCTTCTTCTGCGCGTCCACCCTCTCCTGCGCCATCTGGAACGCCTTCGTCGCGGCGTCGCGGATCGACTCGATCTCTTTCTCGTCCACTTCGCCGCCGCCGGCCTTCTCGTTGACGACGACGTCGCCGTTGTCGCCCCAGCCGATCGTCGCGCCGCCCTGCTGCTTCACGTACATCGGCTTGTCGTCCCTGTACGCGTACTTGACCGAGGTGCGGCCGCCCTTGTCGTACTCGGTGTTGACGCGCGCGAACACGACGTGACCGTGATCGGCGAACGCATCCCAGCCAATCGACGCGTCGTCGGTCGTGTACGTGCCGGCGACCTTCTTCATGCCGCCGATGCGCCCCTGCAACTTCGAGTACTCGTCCTTGAGCTTCTCGCCGGCGGTCGGCTCCGGCGTCAGCAGGATCTGCACGGTCGACGGCGAGCCGCCGGTCAGCACCGGCGAGGTCAATCCCGCGAGATAGCGGCGCTCGCCGTCGGTCAGCACGGCGTTGACCGTGTACGCGCGCTTGCGGTCGATGCGGGAAGGATCGAGATCGAGCGAGAAATTGAACGGCGGCGCGCCGCTGACGTCGAACGTCTTCTCGGCGATCGGCACGCCGGGCTCGGCGACGTCGACGAGTTTGACGTCGAGCTTGGATCCCTCGCCCACGGTCACCTGATCCTTCAGTGTCACGCTGCCGCTGACCGTCGACGGAATCGGCGCGTTTGCGGCGGCATTGCCGTTGCCGTTGGCGCTTCCGGTCGCGGCGGTCGGCGCGCTGGCCGGGTTCTGGTTGGCCGAATTGCAACCGGCCAGAACGGCGAGCGCGAGCGCGGCAAGCGCGGCGAGCGTGAGATTCCTCATGACGCAATCCTCCAAAGAACGAAAAGGCTCGTAGGTTACGCGCCAGCATAGCGCGGGACGCGTGAACGTTCAGCAGCGGGTTCGCGAGCCGGTCCGGCGACGCCGGAAAGGGCCGAACCGCCGGGAATCCGGCCGGTTTTTCGCGGGATGGCGACGATAATCCGCGCGCGTTTCCGGCGCAATCGCCGGGTCCGTTTCGAGGCGATTCGTCGCGCGGGACACTCGCTCCGCGGCATTCGGAAGGATCGGCGATCGCGCGGAATCGGCTTTTTTCAGCCGGCTCCGGCGCGGCGCACGGTATTGCGGCCCTCCTGCTTGGCGCGATAAAGCTGCTCATCGGCGGCGCGCAGGAGCTCGCTCGATCCGGTCATCCCCGCGAGCCATTCCGCCGCGCCGATGCTGACCGTGACGCGCTGCGGACCGCCGCCGGTCGCGCCCATGTCGTGCTCGGCGATCGCTTTGCGCAGCCGCTCGGCGAATTCCGCCGCCTGCTCGACTGTGTGTTCGGGCAGGACGACCGCGAACTCCTCGCCGCCGATGCGCGCGATGATGAACTCCTCGCGCGCGTGTGCGGCGAGCGTGCGCGCGACGCGCTTCAGCACGCCGTCGCCGGCCGGATGGCCCCAGCGGTCGTTGATCGCCTTGAAGTGGTCGATGTCGATGATCAGCATCGCGAGCGGACGACGATGGTTCGACGCGCGCGCAAGCTCCTTTTCCAGAAGCTCGATGAACTGCCGGCGGTTGTAGAGATCGGTGAGAGGATCGACCGTCGCGAGCTGGTAGATCTCCTCGTGATAGCGCGCCTCGACCGACGAGCGGTCCATGAACTTGAGGACGCAGCTGCCGATCGTGATGTGGTCGCCGTCCTTGAGCTCGGCCTCGATGATCGGCTGGTCGTTGAGGAAGGTCTTGTTCGTCGAATCGAGATCCTTGACGCGATAGCCGGACGGCTCGCGCCAGATCTTCGAGTGCTGGCGCGAGACGCTGCGCTCGAGGATCTGGAACTCGCACTCGGGCGCGCGGCCGATCACGAGCGGCTGATCGCCGATGTCGATGCGCTGGCCGAGCCGCTGGCCCTGCAGGACGACGAGACAGGCCGGCTCGCGCCCGTCCGCGAAGACGCGCGCGGGCCGGATCGAACGGCGCTGCGTGGTTCCGTCGTCGTGATGGGCGCTCATCGGGAACGAATTCCGCCGCGGGCCCGTGAGTTTACGCGAAGGCGCGGGCGCCCTTCAGAACGCCCGCGCCGGGGACGAGAGAGTGGGTGCCGGAAAGAGGCGCAATCTCGACGGCCATCATGGGGAAATGGTCGGCCGGCACCCACCTCATCTCTAGACGCAGCGGAGAGTCTGAATCCGGACACCGAAGGCGCGTAAATGCGGCGAAGCGTGACTCAAGCGCCGGTCGACGGCAGCAGCGAGATGTCCGCGACACGCAGGAAAAGCCCGCGCAATCGCGCCAGAAGGCGGAGCCGGTTGGTGCGGACGGCCGGATCCTCGGCCATGACCATGACGCCGTCGAAGTAGCGATCGACCGGCTCGCGCAGCGCCGCGAGGCGCTTCAGGAGGCCGACGTAGTCGCGCGATTCCGCCAGCGGGCCGATGTCGCGCTCGGCCTCGCGCAGGGCATCGGCAAGACGGGTTTCCGCACCGGCCTCCAGCAGGGTCGGATCGACCGAGCCGCCTGTTTCGATGCCGGCCTGGCGCAGGATGTTGCCGATGCGCTTGTTCGCGGCGGCGAGCGCGACGGCTTCGGGGAGCTTCGCGAACTCGACGACGGCGCGAAGGCGCTCGTCGAAATCCGTGAGATCGCGCGGCGCGAGCGCACGCACGGCATCGAACGCCTCGGCGCCGATGCCGCGATCGGCGTAATAGCCGCGCAGACGATCGAGGATGAAGTCGTAGAGCTCGGCCACGAGCGCGTCGCGATCGTCGACCTTGAGTGCGCGGGTGCGCGGCTGCCCGCTTGCAGACGGCGATGCACCGTCTCCGGATTTCCGCGGGTCGACCGGCGCCGATCCGGCCGTGATCAGGACTTCCCGATCGAGGATGAGATCGATCGCCTCGCGCAACTGCGCCGGGAGATCGATCTCGAGACGCCCTTCGATCAACGTGCGCGCAAGTCCGAGCGCCGCGCGGCGCAGCGCGAACGGATCCTTGTTGCCGGACGGCTTCATGCCGACCGCGAAGATGCCGGCGAGCGTGTCGATGCGCTCGGCGACCGCGAGCACGCGCGCGACATCGCCTGTGGCGATCGCATCGCCCGCGAAGCGCGGACGGTAGAACTCGTCGAGCGCCGCCGCGATCTCGGGCTTCTCGCCGCTCGCGTTCGCGTAATAGCGGCCCATGACGCCTTGCAGCTCCGGAAACTCGCCGACCATGCGTGTCATCAGGTCGCATTTCGAGAGCGCGGCCGCGCGCGTCGCGAGGCCGGCGTCGACGCCGACTCGGTTCGCGATCACGCGCGAAAGCTCGGCGACGCGCACGCACTTGTCCCAGACGCTGCCGAGCGATTGCTGGTACGTGACGTTCTTCAGCGCATCCTGATACGACGCGAGCGGCTGCTTGCGATCCTCGTCGAAGAAGAACTTCGCGTCGGCGAAGCGCGGTCGGATCACGCGCTCGTAGCCCTTGCGGATCTCCGACGGATCCTTCGATTCGATGTTCGCGACGCCGATGAAATGCTCGGTCAGTTTGCCGTTCGCATCGAACACCGGGACGAACTTCTGGTTCGTCTCCATCGTCATGACGAGCGCTTCCTGCGGCACTTCGAGGAACGCGCGGTCGAACGCGCAGGCGATCGCGACCGGCCATTCGGTGAGGTTCGCGATCTCGTCGGCGAGCGCATCGGAAAGACGCGGCGAGGCGCCGGTCTCGCGGCCCGCGCGCATGACTTCGGCGCGCACGCGCGCTCGGCGCTCGGCGGGATCGGCCAGCACCTTCGCGCCGCGCAGCGCATCGAGCCACGCATCCGCGTCGGCGACGTGCACCGGCTGCGGGTGATGGAAGCGGTGGCCGCGCGAGTGGCGTCCCGACTTCAATCCGAGAATCTCGCCGTCGACAACCTCGCTTCCATGCAGCATGACGAGCCAGTGCGCGGGCCGGACGAACGTGTAATCGTGATCGCCCCAGCGCATCGGCTTCGGGATCGGCAATGCCTTCAGCGCTTCGGCGACGATTTCCGGAACGAGCGTCGCGATCGGCTGGCCGCGCTTCTCGCGGCGGAAGCCGAAGTAGGTTCCGTCGGCCTTGCTCAATTCCTGCAGCGCAGAGACTTCGACGCCGCACTTCTTCGCGAAGCCCTGCAGCGCTTTCGTCGGCTCGCCGTTCGCGTCGCGGCCGACGGCGACGGGCGGACCGAAAATCTCCTCGACCGAATCGGGCTGCATCTTCGCGACGCGCGGCACGAGCACCGCCAGCCGGCGCGGCGATGCATACGTCTTCGCGCCATCGGCGTCGCAGGCGATATTGCGTTTCGCGAGCCCGTCGCGAATGCCGCTCGCGAAAGCGGCCGCGAGCTCGTCGAGCGATTTCGGCGGAAGCTCCTCGGTGCCAATCTCGATCAATAACGAATCGATCAGAAGCGATGCGGTGTCTTGGGCCATGAGCGTATCGTCGTCACCTGTCGTCATTCCCGCGAAAGCGGGAATCCAAAGCCGATGGATGCCCGCCTTCGCGGGCATGACGACGCTTTGTTTCTTCTATGCGGCCTCGCGCGGCGCGCGGAGCCCCGGAAACCCCAGCTTCTCGCGCTGCGCGTAATACGCCTCCGCGACTGCGCGCGACAGCGCGCGCACGCGAAGGATGTAGCGCTGACGCTCGGTCACGCTGATCGCGCGGCGCGCGTCGAGCAGGTTGAAGGTGTGGCTCGCTTTCATGACCTGCTCGTACGCCGGCAGCGGGAGTCCCGCTTCGACCAGCGCCTTCGCTTCGACCTCGCAGGTGTCGAACCACGCGAAGAGCTTCTCGACGTTCGCGTGCTCGAAGTTGTACGTCGACTGCTCGACTTCGTTCTGGTGGAACACGTCACCGTACGTGACGACGCCGTGCGGCGCTTTCGTCCAGACGAGATCGAACACGTTGTCGACGTTCTGGAGATACATCGCGAGCCGCTCGAGGCCGTACGTGATCTCGCCGGTGACCGGCCTGCATTCGAGGCCGCCGGCCTGCTGGAAATACGTGAACTGCGTGACTTCCATGCCGTTCAGCCAGACTTCCCAGCCGAGGCCCCATGCGCCGAGCGTCGGCGATTCCCAGTTGTCCTCGACGAAGCGTAGGTCGTGCACGAGCGGATCGACGCCGAGCGCTTTCAGCGAGCCGATGTACCGGTCGAGGATGTCGTCCGGATTCGGCTTCATGACGACCTGGTACTGGTAATAGTGTTGAAGCCGGTTCGGATTCTCGCCGTAGCGACCGTCGGTCGGGCGGCGCGACGGCTGCACGTATGCGGCGGCCCAGGGCTCCGGTCCAATCGCGCGCAGGAACGTCGCCGGATGGAACGTGCCGGCGCCGACTTCGGTGTCGAGCGGCTGGATCAGGATGCAGCCCTGCTCCGCCCAATAGCGGTTCAAGGTCTGGATCACGTCCTGGAACGTCGGTCCCGCCATCGAATCGCTCACGGTTGCGCCGGCAAAGCGGCTGCTCCGGCAAAGCGCGCTAGTATAGCGATCGGCCGCAGTCTTTTCGGGATCTCATCGCATGGCGAGCGTGCCCCAGCATCCGGCCGGTTCGCGGAAGGAAACGACCGTCGAGCTCGGCCTGCACCGTCGCCTCGATCTCGACGAGACGCTGGCCGCGCTCGTCGCCGACGGCGTGCTGACCGACGCCGATGTCAAACGCGTGCGCGCGGACGTGCGCACGGCGCGCGGGCGCACGGAGCTCCATCCACTCGTGCTCGTGGCGAACCTGAAGCTGCCCGACGCGCGCCAGCCGGACAAGCCGCTCAGCCTCGAAGTGCTGACGCAATGGCTCGCGCAGCGTGCGCAGCTGCCGTACGTCAAGGTCGATCCGATGAAGATCGACGTCGCGGCCGTGACGCAGGTCGTCAGCCACGCGTACGCGAACCGCTATCGCATCCTGCCGATCGCGGTGACCGAGATGCAGGTCGTGTTCGCGACGAGCGAGCCGTTCGACACGCGCTGGGTCGCCGATCTCGGCCACGTGCTGCGGCGCGACGTGCAGCGCGTCGTCGCCAATCCGATCGACGTTGGCCGCTATCTCGCCGAATGGTGGGGCGTGCAGCGCTCGATCCAGCGCGCGAAGGACGCCAAGCACGATCTCAACGACGGGCGCGCGATCATCAATTTCGAGCAGCTCGTCGAGCTCGGCAAGACCGGCGAGCTCGGCGCCGACGATCGCCACGTCGTGCACATCGTCGACTGGCTGCTGCAGTACGCGTTCGAGCAGCGCGCGAGCGACATCCATCTCGAGCCGCGCCGCGACATGAGCAACATCCGCTTCCGCATCGACGGCGTCATGCACAAGGTGTTTGAGCTCCCGACGCCGGTCATGACCGCGGTGACCTCGCGCATCAAGATCCTCGGCCGCATGGACGTCGCCGAGAAGCGCCGGCCGCAGGACGGGCGCATCAAGACGCGCTCGCAGGGCGGGCGCGAAGTCGAATTGCGACTCTCGAGCATGCCGACCGCGTTCGGCGAGAAAGTCGTGATGCGCATCTTCGATCCCGACATCGTCGTCAAGGAATTCCGCCAGCTCGGCTTCGCGCCGGACGAGGAGAAGATCTGGCGCGATCTCGTCGAGCGGCCGCACGGCATCGTGCTCGTGACGGGGCCGACGGGCTCGGGCAAGACGACGACGCTCTATTCGACGCTGAAGGTGCTGGCGACGCCGGACATCAACGTCTGCACGGTCGAAGACCCGATCGAGATGGTCTCGCCCGAGTTCAACCAGATGCAGGTGCAGCCGTCGATCGATCTCGATTTCGCCGCCGGCGTGCGCACGCTGTTGCGCCAGGATCCCGACATCATCATGGTCGGCGAGATCCGCGATCTCGAAACCGCGCAGATGGCCGTGCAGGCGTCGCTGACCGGTCATCTCGTTTTGTCGACGCTGCACACGAACGATGCGCCGAGCGCCTTGACGCGCCTCCTCGATCTCGGCGTACCGAATTACCTGATCCAGTCGACGCTGTCCGGTATCGTCGCGCAACGGCTCGTGCGCACGCTCTGTCCGCACTGCAAGACCGAAGCGACGCTCGACGTGCAGGCCTGGGCCGCGTTGACGCACCGCTGGCACCTCGCGCCGCCGGAGAAGCTCTACGGACCGAAAGGCTGCCTCGAATGCCGCAAGACCGGCTTCCTCGGCCGCACCGGCATCTACGAGATGCTGCGCATCACGCCGCCGATCCGGGCGCTGATCCAGCCGGACATGGATCTCGCGCGGCTGACCGAGGCGGCCTACGCCGACGGCATGCGTCCGCTGCGCGCTTCGGCGGCGGCGCAGGTCGCGCGCGGCGTCACGACGATTCCGGAGGTCGTCAACGTGCTGCCGCCGTCCGATATCTGAGCCGGACACGCGGGCGCCTCGCACCCGCGCGATCGAAGGGCAGTTCCAACGGCTGGAACGTTCGGGCCTAGGCGACCTTGCGCGAGCGACCGCGGCGCAACGCCGCGAGCGGATCGCCGAGCTTGAGGCCCGACAGGTAGTTGCTGATCGCCTCGTTCGTGACGTCGTAGAGCGGCCGGCCCATGACGGCGGCGGCGGCCTTGAGACTGTCGCGGACGCGCTTGGAGACGCGCAGGCTGGCATCGCGTGCGTCGTCGTTTTCGATCGTGCTTTTCTTCATAAGGTCCCCCCTTGCGGGTTTCGGAGAAAGCCATCCCTTGCTTCAGTGGAGAAGTGTAACTGTCCGCAAAGAATCCAGATAGCGGGGGATGAGGCGGATTGTGACGATTTGTGAAGGCAAATCCGGCGGGATCGCGTTGCGACACCGGTCCTGACGCGTACTCGCGGCTTGCGGCGGATCGACGCGGCGGCGTCGGCCCCGGTCTAGGCGGCTGGACGGGAATCGGTTTCGGACGGGTCCGGCCTTCGCGCCAGCATGCGCGCGGCGAAGATGCCGAGCTCGTAGAGCACGCACATCGGCACCGCGAGCATCGTCTGCGAAAGCACGTCCGGCGGCGTCAGCACCGCCGCGACGCCGAACGCGCCGACGATCGCGTAGGCGCGGCTCTTGACGAGCTGCGCCGGCGTCACGACGCCGAGCGCGACGAGGATAATCAGGACGACCGGCACCTCGAAGCAGATGCCGAACGCGAGGAACAGCACGAGCACGAAATCGAGAT
>DASZWL010000273.1:0-5878 GCA_035546695.1 Rhodanobacteraceae bacterium
CCGGTCGGCGACGATGCCGACACGCTCGGCGTCAATCCGTCGGAGTTTCTCGACGGGATTCCGGGCCTGCTCGCGCGCGACCGTCAGAACTACGCGCAGGACGAGCAGATCTCGATCCGCGGCTTCGGCGCGCGCTCGACGTTCGGCGTGCGCGGCGTGCGCCTGTACATCGACGGCATCCCGGCGACGATGCCGGACGGCCAGGGCCAGGTCTCGCATTTCAATCTCGATTCGGCCGAGCGCATCGAGGTGCTACGCGGGCCGTTCTCGGCGCTGTACGGAAACTCCTCGGGCGGCGTCATCCAGCTCTTCACGGCCGACGGCAGCGATCCGCCGCAGTACAAGTTCGGCCTCGTCGGCCAGAGCTACGACACACTGCGAGCCAGCGTAAACGCGCGCGGCGTCTCGGGCCCGGTCGACTACAACCTCGACTTCACGCACTTCGAGACCGATGGTTACCGCGATCACAGCGCCGCGCAGCGCGAATCCGGCAACGGCAAGCTCAATATCAAGATCGGCGACGGCGGCAAGCTGACGCTGCTATTGAACACGGTCAACATTCCGGGCGCGCAGGATCCGCTCGGCCTTACGCGCGCGCAGTTCGAAGCCGACCCGCAGAGCGTCGCTTCGGTCGCCGAGCAGTTCAACACGCGCAAGAGCGTGCAGCAGTCGCAGGGCGGCGCGATCTACGAGCAGGCGCTTGGCGGCGGCAACACGCTGCGCGTCACGGGCTACTACGGGCAGCGCGATGTCACGCAGTATCTTTCGATCCCGGTGGCGACGCAGGCCAATCCGCTGCATTCGGGCGGTGTCGTCGACCTCGGCGGCGAATACGGCGGCACCGATTTTCGCTGGATCTGGCAGAGCGATCTCGCCGGCCGGCCGTTCGAGATCGCGGCCGGCATCAGCTACGACCGCCAGGAGCAGGCGCGCAAAGGCTACGAGAACTTCGTCGGCGACGTGCTCGGCGTCAAGGGCGCACTGCGCCGCAACGAGACCGACACCGTGTTCGACTTCGACCAGTACGCGCAGGCGACCTGGCAGTTCGCCGATGCGTGGTCGCTGACGCTCGGCGCGCGCCACAGCGAGGTCAAGTTCAACTCGGACGATCACTACGTCACAGACGCGAATCCCGACGACAGCGGCCACGTCGACTACAGCGCGACGACGCCGGTGGCCGGCCTCATGTGGCGCGCTTCGGATACGGCGCATTTCTACGCCTCATACGGCAAGGGCTTCGAGACGCCGACGTTCAACGAGCTCGCCTACCGCGCGGACGGCGGTCCCGGACTCGCGTTCAATCTCGTGCCGGCGAAGAGCAAGAACGGCGAGATCGGCGTCAAGCTGAAGCCGACGAACGCGATCGACGCGAGCTTCGCGCTGTTCCGCGCCGACACGAAGGACGAATTGGCGACCGCGACGAACTCGGGCGGCCGCACGACGTACCAGAACATCGGCAAGGCGCGGCGGCAGGGCGCGGAAGCCGCGCTCGCCGCGCGGATCTCGGATGACTGGCGCGCGCGCTTCGCGTTCACGTGGCTCGATGCGACGTTCCGCAGCGATTTCCTGACCTGCCCCGGCACGCCGTGCACGACGCCCGTGCTGGCGCCGGCCGGCCTGCGCATCCCGGGTGTGCCGAAGACCGATTTCATGGCGTCGCTCGAATGGGGACACGACGTCGGCTGGCACGCGTCGCTGACCGGCGATTACGTCGGAGCGGTTCCGGTCAACGATCTCAACACCGACTCGGCGCCGTCGTATTTCGTGCTCGACGCCGACATCGGCTATGCGTTCAACGTCTCATCGGGCCAGCTGCGCACGTTCTTCTCGATCGACAACGCGTTCGACCGCAAGTACGCGGGATCGGTCATCGTCAACGACGGCAACGGCCGCTACTTCGAGCCGGCGCTCGACAGGACGTTCCTGCTCGGGTTCCAGTGGATCTGGTCGCACTGATTTTTTTCTCCCTCTCCCGCAAAGCGGGAGAGGGGAAAATCGCTCAGGCCTCAGCCCTTCGCGTGGATGTCGATGAACCGCAGAAATTCCGCGCGTGTTCGCGCGTCGTCGCGGAAGCTGCCGAGCATCTGGCTCGTGATCATCGACACGCCGCGCTTGTGCACGCCGCGCGTCGTCATGCACTGATGCACGGCGTCGATGACGACGCCGACGCCGCGCGGCTTCAGCGCGTCGGCGATGCAATGCGCGATCTGTGCGGTCAGCTTTTCCTGCACCTGGAAACGGTGCGCGTACGCGTCGACGACGCGCGCGAGCTTGGAGATGCCGACGACCTTGTCGGTCGGCAGGTAGCCGATGTGAGCGCGTCCGATGATCGGCGCCATGTGATGCTCGCAGAACGACTCGAACTCGATGTCGCGCAGCACGATCATCTCGTCGTAGCCGGCGACTTCCTCGAACGTGCGGCGAAGGTATTCGTCGGGATCGGTCCCGTATCCCGCGAACCACTCGCGATACGCCTCGACGACGCGCTTGGGCGTATCGAGCAAACCTTCGCGCGCGGGATCCTCGCCGGCCCAGCGCAGCAGCGTGCGCACGGCGTTCTCGGCGTCGCTCTGGCTCACGGCCGGCTTCTTCGGCTTCTTCATCGGCGTCTCCGGCGGCATGGGGCCCGAGTCTAGCAGGCGGCGTCCGCATGACGGCGCGACGCATGTGCAATCTCATCGAGTCTTGCGCTGCGCGCGACGCGCCGGCTTCGCGTCGATCGGCGCGAGTACCCACGACAACGCGACGAGACGATCGCGCGACGCCGATCGCGGACGCTGCAGCAGATCGCCGATGCGCACGAGCAGGCGATTGATCTCGACGAGCTCCGCGTCGCCGACCCAGCCTTTGTTGCGCGCGGCCCAGAGCTCGCGAAGCGGACCCTCGACGATCGACTTCGGATCCGCGATCGCGCGCGAGAAATCGCGGCCGGCGACGCGCAGCACGCTCGACGCGACGTCGCCGACCGCCGCCGCGTTCGCGTTCCTGCCGGGCCGGTAGCGCAATCGCACGCGCTCGCCGCGCGGCATCCGCGTGCGATAGCGGCGTCCTTCCGTTGTCGCCGTCTCGGCGAGGAGCCCGCCCTCGGCGAGCTGGCGCAGATGGTAATAGAGGCCGTCCGCCGGACGGCCGAGCTGCGCGGCGAGCTCGGCGACGCTGGCCTCGCCGCCGAGCGCCTCGATCGTGTCGATCAGCTCGATGCGCGTCGGCGAGGCGAGCAGCGCGATCTCGTCCGCGCGCTCGATCGCGCCGCGGACGACTTTCCTTCCATGTGCCATTGGTTGGCTTGCCTCTATTGAAATTTCGCATGATTATTCAACACGCGATTCCGCGGCGCAACACCCGGGACGCACCACTCGACGAGGAGATACCGCCATGTTCGGGCGTTGGAAGGGACTTGCACTGATCCTGCTGCTGCCGCTCGTCGCGGCCGAGGCGCACGCCGACGACGCGACTTCGCTGCTCGCGCGTTACAAGAACGCGAGCGGCGGCGCGGCGTGGGACGCCGTGAAGACGATGCACGCGACGGGCACGCTGCGCACCGGCGGATTGAGCGGCGAGCTGTCGACCGAGCAGGACGTCGTCTCCGGCCGCACGGTCAACCGTTACAAGCTCGGTTCGATCGAAGGCGCGAACGGCTACGACGGCGTGCACGCCTGGTCGCAGGATCCGGGCGGCGAAGTCGCCGCGCAGGACGCGCCGGAGGCAAAACGCCGCGCGCGCAGCCAGTCGTGGCTCGACGCGCTCGCCTACTGGTATCCCGAGCGCATCGGCGCGACATACGGCGACGTCGCCGACCGTGAAGCCGACGGCCGTCGCTACCGCATCGTCACGGCGACACCGGACGGCGGCGATCCCGTGACGCTGTGGTTCGACGCATCGACGGGACTTCTCGCGCGGATCGTCCAGCGCGAGGGGCAGGATACCGTGACGACGACGCTCGACGATTACCGCGAAGCCGGCGAGGTGCGCATGCCGTTTCGCGTCGTCAGCGATCGCACCGACGCGGCCGGACGCACCGATCCGCGCAATCGCACCGAGATCGAGCTTGCGTCGATCCGCTTCAACGACGCGATCGCCGACGCCGATTTCGCGATGCCCGCAATGGCGGCGACCGCGCGCATCGACGATACATCCGGCATCGCGCGCGTCCGCTTCGATCTCGTCAACAACCACATCTACGCGAACGGCGCGATCGACGGCAAGCCGGTACGCTTCCTCGTCGATACCGGCGGCATGAACCTTCTGACGCCGGCTGCCGCCGCGCGGCTCGGCATCGTCGGCGAAGGCAAGCTTGCCGGACGCGGCGTCGGCGACGAGCAGGTCGACGTCGCGTTCGGCCACGCGAACGAAGTGCGCCTCGGCGACGCCGTGCTGGCGAAGCCGGTGTTCGTGATCATGGATCTCGGCGATCTGCCGAAAGTCGAGGGCGCCGAATGCGACGGGCTCGTCGGCTACGAGATGTTCCGCCGCTTCGGCGTCACGATCGACTACGAGAAGCGCGAGCTGACGCTCGCCGATCCGAAGAAATTCGTGCCGCCGGCCGGCGCGAGCGCCGTGCCGTTCGAGCTCGACGATCGCATTCCGATCGTTGCCGGCACGCTGGACGGCGTGCCGGTGCGCCTCAGCATCGACACGGGCTCGCGCGCGTCGCTGACGATGCACTCGCCGTTCGTGCGCGAGCACGATCTCGTCCAGCGGTACCTTGCCGCTCCGGAAGCCGTCACTGGCTGGGGCGTCGGCGGACCGGCGCGCGGGCGTCCCGTCCGGCTCGGCACACTGAAGCTCGGCGATCGCGCGATCTTCGGCATCGCCGCCGATCTCTACACCGGCGACAAGGGCGCGTTCGCGAATCCGGATCTCTCGGGCAATCTCGGCGGTGGCGTGCTGAAGCGCTTCACGGTCGCGTTCGACTACGCGAACAAGCGCATGTATCTCGCGCCGAACGCCGATTTCGCGAAGCCCGACGCGTTCGACCGCAGCGGATTGTTCCTGATCGGCGACGGCGATGCGCTAGTCGTCGCGGATGTCGCACCGCAAAGCGCGGCAGCGCGCGCAGGGATCAAGGCTCCGGATCGCATCACGTCGATCGGCGGCGAACCAGCGAATTCGAAGTCGCTGGTGGCGATCCGCGCGAAGCTGCGCGAATTGCCGGCCGGGACGAAGCTCGAGGTCGAGCGCGTGCGCGACGGGAAGACAGAGACGATCGGGCTCGTGCTCGCCGATCGCATTCCGGCAAAAAGATAATCCTTTCGATCCCGACTTAGCCGCTCCTCAGAAATAACCGTCGTTCCCGTAACCGTCGTTCCCGCGAAAGCGGGAACCTGGCGCCTCTGCTCCAGCCGCCGAAGGCGCTGGGTCCGCGCTTTCGCGGGGACGACGAGTTTCGCTGCAGCACCGCGCTTCGTCACTCGACGCGGCAGAACACCGCCTTGAGATAGCGCGATTCCGGCACGTTCGCGAGAAACGGATGATCCGGCCCCGCGCCGGACACCTTGAGAACCTGCACCGTGCGATTCGCATAGAACGCCGCGCGGCGCAGCATGTCGAGGAACTGCTCCTCACTGACGAGTCCCGTGCACGAGCATGTCAGGAAAATGCCGCCGGGCTTCACGGCGCTGAGCGCGAGCTTGTTCATGTCGAGGTATTTCTTCAGCGCCGGGATCACTTGCTCGCGGTCGCGCGTCATCTTCGCGGGGTCGAGCACGACGACGTCATATTGATCGCGATTGTTGACCGCGACGTCGCGCAGCCAGGCGAAAATGTCGGCCTGCACGAAGCGCACGCGCGCCTTGTTGAGCTTCGCGTTGCGCTCGGCGACGCCGAGGATCTCCTCGTCGAGATCGACGCCGACGACATCGCCCGCGCCGCCGATCGT
>DASZWL010000274.1:0-5683 GCA_035546695.1 Rhodanobacteraceae bacterium
CGCGGCACGAGCACGTAGCCTTCGAGCGATTGCCCGATCGCGAACACGATCAGCACGAACACGACGTGCGTGACGTCCTGGTACTGCACGAGCGCCGCGATCACGGCCATGACGACGCCGGTGATCGCGCCGAGATACGGCACGAAGCTGATCAGTCCCGCGATCATGCCGATCAGCGGACCGACGCTGATGCCGACCAGCCAGAGGCCGACGCCGTAGACGATGCCGAGCGCGACCATCACGCTGAGCTGGCCGCGCAGGAATGCGCCGAGCACGTCGTCCGATTCGCGCGCGAGCCGCGAGACGACCGGCTCGATCGAGCGCGGCACGAGCGCGTGGATGCGCTCGACGAGGATGTCCCAGTCGCGCAGGAGGTAGAACGCGACGACCGGGATCATGACGATGTTGAGCGCCCAGCCGACGACCGTGAGCCCGGATTTCGAGACGCGCGCGAGCACGGCCGTCGCGATGCCGCCGGCTTCCTTCCAGTGCGTCTGCAGCATGCCGATCAGCTTCTGCGTGTCGAGCACGTCGGTCGAGACGCCGAGCCGCGCCTCGAGCCACGGCGCGGCCGTGGTCTGGAACCAGTCGATCCACTTCGGCAGCTGCGCGAGGAAATTGCCGATCTGGCGCTCGATGAACGGCACGATGACGAGCACGATCGCGACGACGACGACGATCATGACGAGGAACACGAGCGTCACGGCGAACGTGCGGCTCATCCAGCGCTCGAGCCGGTCGACGAGCGGATCGCCGAGATACGCGAAGAGCGCCGCGAGCACGAACGGCATCAGCACCGGCGCGAGCAGCCAGAACACGAAGCCGACGATCGCGATCAGGATCAGCCATTGCCAGCGGATGTCGAGGTGTCTGCCTTCGCTGTCGCTCACGTCGACCTCCGTTTGCGCGCGGCCTCGAAAGCCTGCGCTCCCCAGACGAGCACGTAATGCGCGCCGCTCGCGACCGTGAGCAGCGCCGTGATCGCGATCGCGCCGTCACGCACGCCGTCCGGCACGTCGATCAGCCGCGAGAGCCGCAGGAGTTCGCCGAGCACGAACACGATCTGCACGAGCGTCGTCAGCTTCGAGAGCCGGCTCGGCGAGGCATCGAAGCGTCCGATCAGATAATGGTAGGCGATCGCGCCGGCGACGATGACGAGATCGCGCGCGACGACGAGCGCGGCGAGCCACGCCGGCACGTCGCCGGCGAACGCGAGCCAGAGGAACGCCGCGGTCAGGAGCAGCTTGTCGGCGATCGGATCGAGCACGCCGCCGAGCCACGATTGCCAGCCGAAGCGCTTGGCGAGCCAGCCGTCGACCGCATCGGAAAGGCCGGCGATCGCGGCGACGACGAGCGCGCCCTCGTACCGCGCACCGTCGATCAGCCAGCAGAGCGGCACGACCAGCAGCATGCGCAGCGCCGTGATCAGGTTCGGCAGATGGCGCAGCATCGGCGCCATGACCTCACGGAGCGAGCGCGAGCGTCGCGTCGATGCCTTCGACCGGCGGCGCGCCGCTGACGACGTTCAGCGTGCGCTCCATGCCGACGACATCGAGGAAATGCGCGAGATCGGTCGTGAGCGAAAGCCGCACCTCCATGCCCTCGCCGCGAGCGCGTAGCGGGTCGGTCGTGCGCACGAAGTTGTTGCGCGCGAGATAGGCCATGACGCGCGCGTAATCCTGCGCCGAGCGGATGCCGCCGATCCAGACCGTCGCCTCGCTCGGCGCGGCTTCGGGCGGAGCGGTGCCGCCGACCGAGACGGGTCCGAGGCCGAGGCGCTGCAACATCTCATCGACGGCCGTGCTGTCGAATTCGGCGACGAGCGTCCAGCGCGGACCCGCGCCTTCCGCGTTCGGCTTGTAGCGGTACTCGAGCACGTAGCGATCGGCCTTCGCGACCGCGGCCGCGACGTCGGAGCGCGCGAGCACGCCGGAATCGCCGGTTTGCTCGATGACGACGTTCGCGAGCGCGGTCTTCAGCGCCTCGACACGCTCGTCATCGGACTGGGAATTGACAGGCGCCTCGCCGGTGTACGTCGCGGGCGCCGCGCTCGCGGACGACGGCGCGAGCATGGCGAACGAGATCGCGAGCGCGACGAATGCGGCGACGAACCCGCCGCAGCGGCGCCGGAGACGGCATGGAGCGATTTCCGTTGGGCGCGCGCGCACGTTCGTATTCCGTTACGTGGGGAGTCGAAGTCTGCCCGAAATCGTGAAGAAGGGGCTAGAGGCGCCCCGCCTCGTCGTTTCCGCGAGGCCCCACATCGTCGTTCCGGCGAAGCCCGACGTTGTCATTCCCGCGAAGCCACGTTTCGTCGTTCCCGCGAAAGCGGGAACCTAGCGCCTTGATGCTTCTGAGAGATCGACAAAAGGCACTGGGTCCCGGCTTTCGCGGGGATGACGATCCGGGGCTCTTGCGCGGACGACGATCCGAGCTTTACGCGGACGACGATCCGGGCGGGGCACGGATCGTCACCTGCTATGATTCGCGGCCCGAAAAATCGCGCTTTGCCGATGTCGTCCACGCATCCCGAATCCCTGAGCTATCGCGACGCCGGCGTCGACATCGATGCGGGCAACGCGGTCGTCGAGCGCATCAAGCCGCTCGTCAGGCGCACGTTCCGGCCCGAGGTCATGGCCGGGCTCGGCGGGTTCGGCGCTCTGTTCGAGCTCGCCGGGCGCTATCGCGAACCGGTGCTCGTTTCCGGCACCGATGGCGTCGGCACGAAGCTGAAGCTCGCGCAGTCGCTCGGCCGGCATGACACGATCGGCATCGATCTCGTCGCGATGTGCGTCAACGACGTGCTCGTGCAGGGCGCCGAGCCGCTCTTCTTCCTCGACTACTTCGCGACCGGCAAACTCGATGTCGACACGACCGTCGCGGTCGTCGGCGGCATCGCGAAAGGCTGCGAGCTCGCCGGCTGTGCGCTGATCGGCGGCGAGACCGCCGAGATGCCGGACATGTATCCGCCCGGCGAATACGATCTCGCCGGATTCTCGGTTGGCGCGGTCGAGAAGAGCGCGCTCATCGATGGCTCGGCGATCAAGGCCGGCGACGCGATCGTCGGCATCGCGTCGAGCGGGCCGCATTCGAACGGCTATTCGCTGATCCGCCGCATCGTCGCGCGCGCCGGCATCACGCCGGAAAACGGCGGTTTCGATCTCGATCTCGGTGGCGTCAAACTCGGCGACGCGCTACTCGCGCCGACGACGATCTACGTGAAGCCGATCCTCGCGCTGCTGCGCGAGCACGCCGTGCATGGCATGGCGCACATCACTGGCGGCGGGCTCAAGGAAAACATCATCCGCGTCGTGCCCGAGCCGCTCGGCATCGCGATCGACAGCGCGAGCTGGACGTTCCCTCCGGTATTCGACTGGCTGCAGCGCGAAGGCCGCGTCGAGCGCGACGAGATGTTCCGCACGTTCAACTGCGGCATCGGCTATGTGCTGATCGTTGCCGCCGATGCTCGCGACACGACGATCGCCGCGCTTCGCAAGCTCGGGCTCGATGCGACGACGATCGGCGAGGTCGTGTCGGCGCGCGGCGGCGAACGCGTGCACATCGCGTGAGCGCGCGGTTTCGCGTCGCGGTTCTCGCTTCCGGCCGTGGCACGAATCTCGAAGCCTTGATCGAAGCCGCGCGTGGCGGCGCGCCGTTCGAGATCATGCTGGTCGCGAGCGATCGCGCCGATTGCGAGGCGCTGCGCCGCGCCGAGCGCGCGGGCATCCAGACGCTCGCGCTCGATCCGCGCGGCTACGCCGATCGCGCGCGGTTCGACGCCGATCTCTTCGCGCGCATCGCCGCGCATGCGCCCGATCTCGTCGTGCTCGCGGGGTTCATGCGCATCCTCGACCCCGCAGCGCTCGCGCCGTGGGTCGGCCGCGCGATCAACATCCATCCTTCACTGCTGCCGAAGCATCGCGGCCTTCGCACGCATGCGCGCGCGCTCGAGAGCGGCGACGCAATGCACGGCGCAAGCGTGCATTTCGTGACGAGCGAGCTCGACGGCGGACCCGTCATCGCACAGGTCGAGATTTCGGTGCGCGCCGACGACACGGCCGCGAGGCTCGCGCATCGATTGCTGCCGCTCGAGCATCGGCTGCTCGTCGCCTGCGTCGGCGAGATCGCTTCGGGACGCATCGCGCTCGACGGCGATCGCGTGCTGCGCGACGGTCGTGTGCTGAACGCGCCGCTCGGGCTCGGCGACGACTGCGCGCTCGTCGCTGCCGTGTGAGCGGCGTTCAGCCGAACGCGGCGACACTCGCGCCTTCATTCGCGGAGCGAAGCATGAAAATCCGGTCGCTGGCGTTCGCCTGCCTCTTTCCGATCGTCGTCGCGCCTTCGTTTGCCGCTGCGGCGGACGAGGCGCCCGCGCCGTTCAGCGCCGAATACGTCGCATCGCGCAACGGCGAAGCGGTCGGCCATACGACGCTCGCGCTCAGCGACAACGGCGACGGCACCTTCACGCTGCGCAGCGACACGCGCGGCACGTCGGGACTTGCAAAGCTCGCCGGCATCCATGTCGTCGAGACCTCGCATTTCCGCTGGCGCGACGGACGGCCCGAAGCGATCGATTACGACTATCGGCAGGAAAGCGCGCTGAAGGATCGCACGCGTCACGCCGATTTCGCCTCCGGCGAAGCGCGCGTCGAGGAAGGCGGCAAGACGTTCCGCTACGCCGTCGTGCCGGGGCTCGTCGACCGGCACGCGGTGACGCTCGCGATCGCGAACGACTTGCGCCGCGGCGCGACGGCGTTCGACTACAAGGTTGCGGTCAAGGATCGCGTCGAGGACATGCGCTACGAGCGCGTCGGCGAAGAGAGCGTCGACGTTCCGGCCGGCACGTTCCAGGCGACGCTGATGCGCCGCGTCGGCGAGCCGGGTTCGGACAGGAAGCGCGTCGCGCGCAGCTGGTTTGCCGAGAAGCTCGGCTGGCTGCCGGTCGAGATCGAGCAGACCGACAAGAAAGACACGATAACGCTCAAGCTCGCGTCGGTACCGAAGCATTAGCTGGCTTTCCCTTCTCCCGCTTGCGGGAGAAGGTGCCGGCAGGCGGATGAGGGAAGCTCTTGCGACGTAGAACCACGCTTGCCCTCACCCTACCCTCTCCCGCGAGCGGGAGAGTGAAAAGACTGATCTATGAGGGAAGGCGCCGGATGCGTGCGCCCAAGCCTCCGAGCTTTTCCTCGATGTTCTCGTAGCCGCGATCGATGTGATAGATGCGATCGACGACCGTGTCGCCGTGCGCGACGAGGCCGGCGAGCACGAGCGATGCGGAAGCGCGAAGGTCCGTCGCCATCAGCGGTGCGCCGGACATCTTCTCGACGCCGCGCACGATCGCCGCGTTGCCTTCGAGCTGGATGTCGGCGCCGAGGCGCTGCAATTCGAGCGCGTGCATGAAGCGGTTCTCGAACACGGTTTCGGTGATGACGCCGACGCCATCGGCGACGCAGTTGAGCGCGGTGAACTGCGCCTGCATGTCGGTCGGGAAAGCGGGGTACGGCGCCGTGGTCACGTTGACGGCTTTCGGACGGCGGCCGCGCATGTCGAGCTCGATCCAGTCCTCGCCGGTCGAGATGTGCGCACCGGCGTCCTCGAGCTTGCCGAGCACGGCGTCGAGCGTCTTCGGGCGCGCGCGCTTGGCCGTGATCTTGCCGCCGGTGATCGCGCCGGCGACGAGGAA
>DASZWL010000275.1:0-3000 GCA_035546695.1 Rhodanobacteraceae bacterium
CCGCCGGTTCGCGAGATCGGCGAGGAAGCGCGGCAGCATCATGAGTCCGCCGGCCGCATAGATCAGCTTGAAGAAATGCAGGCGCCGCATGACGTGCGGATTGTCGAACACGTCCCCGGCGAGCATCGAGATGACGCCGTCCTCGACGCGCCAGACGTTGCGCGGGCTCGCGAAAAGACCGCGCATCACCGGCGAATTGAAGCGGTAGATGAACCACGAAAACACCTTGACGCCGTGCCGGATGCGACCGGCGAACGCGTGCTGCAGCGCAGCCTCGCGTGCGGGCTCCTTCAGAGCCGCATCGACCAGCGCCGCGGCGTTCCTGCCGCTGTGCATCGCGAGATAGACGCCCGACGAGAACACCGGATCGACGAACGCGAACGCGTCGCCGACCATGACCCAGCCAGGCCCGGCCATGCGCTCGCACGAATACGAATAATTGCCGGTGACGCGCACGTCCGAGACCATCTCGGCGTTCGCCATGCGCTTCCACGCGTCGGGCATCGTTTCGAGCGTGTGCATCAGGAATTCCTCGTTGCGGCCGCGCCGCGTCTTGAGGTATTCCGGAAAGCAGACGCAGCCGACGCTCATGACGCCTTCGCGCAGCGGGATGAACCAGCACCAGCCGTGTTCGAAGTTGTAGATGCTGATGTTGCCGGCGTCCTCGCCGGGGCGGTATTCGACACCGCGGAAGTGCGCGAAGATCGCCGCGCTCTGGTGCTTGTCGTTCTTGCGCTTGATCTTCATCGCATTGCCGAGCAGCGTGTCGCGCCCGCTCGCGTCGACGAGATAACGCGCGCGGAACGTCCGCTCGGTGCCGTCGGCATCGTGTGCGCGCGCGACGACGTCGCCGATGCCGCCGATCTCGACCGAATCGACCTTGACGCCCTCGCGCGCGTCGACGCCGTTCTCCTGCGCGTGCTGAAACAGCATCCGGTCGAATTCCTCGCGCTTGACCTGGAACGCATGCGACGGCGAGCCGCCGAGCGCGCGGCGGAAATGGAACGTCTGATAGCCGTCGCCGGACTCGAAATCGGCGCCGTGCTTGACGACGCCGAGCGCGCGCACCTTCTCGAGCACGCCGAGCTCTTCCATGATCGGCAGGTTGCACGGCAGTAGCGATTCGCCGATGTGGAAGCGCGGGTGCCGATCCTTTTCGAGCTGGATCACGCGATGACCGCGCCGCTGCAGGAACGTTGCCGTCGTCGAGCCCGCGGGGCCGCCGCCGACGACGAGCACGTCGCAATCGTATGCAGCACCGTCTCCCGACATCCGTCCCTCCACGCGGCGTGAACAGCGGGGCGCTATGTTACAGTCGCGCCGCGCTCGACACCGAGCGATTGCGCGCGTTCAGCTCCGTGTCCGCGACCTTGCCGATTCCGCCCGAGTCTTCGACTACCGCGCATGGCCCGCGCCATGCCGGGCTCTTCGTCGCCGCGTATCTCGCGATCGTCGCGGCCGCGTTCGCGAGCGGGCTCGCATGGCTCGGCGAATTCGCGACGGTCATGGTCGCGACGCTGCTGCTCTGGCCGGGACTGAAACGCCGCAGCATTCCGGCGATCCTCGTCTGGCTTGCCGTCGTGTCTGCCGTCGCGGCGCTCGCGCTCGTCGGGCGCGGCGATATCGCGCTCGATTTCGTGCCGGTCGTCGTCAACGCCGCGCTCTGCCTCCTGTTCGCGCACACGCTGACGCCGGGAAGCACGCCGCTGATCGCACGCGCGATTGCCGTGATCGAGAATCCCGAACGCGCCGCGCTGCCGCGTGTCGCCGCATACGCGCGCGGGCTGACGCTCGCGTGGGCGCTCGTGCTCGGCGCGCAAGCCGTCGTGCTCGCGGCACTGATCGCGTTCGCGGTTCCAGAAGGATTCCTCGCCGCGTTCGGCATCGCGCCGCCGATCGCGATCGCCGGCGAGACATGGCGCGCGTATCTCCATTTCGGAAGTTACGTAGCCGTGATCGCGTTCCTCGCGCTCGAATACGCGTTCAGGCGATGGCACCTGCGTCACATCGAGCACGTATCGCTGCCGGTGTTCCTGACGCGACTTGTGCGGCGCTGGCCCGCGCTCGCGCGAAGCGTCATGAGCGATCGCGAGCGGAGCGGCGCATGACGCGCCTCGAAGATGTCGTCGAGCGCGTGCGCGTCGCGGCGGCGCATCCAGCGCTGCCGGGACATTTCCCGGGAAATCCGGTCGTGCCGGGCGTCGTGCTGCTCGACCGCATTGCGGCGGCGATCGAGCGCGCGCAGGGCGCGCGGCTCGCGAAGATCGCGTCGGTGAAATTCCTCGCGCCGCTGAAGCCCGACGAGGATGCCGAGCTTCGCGTGACCCGCGACGGTGATCGCGTCCGCTTCCGCATCGATCGCGGCGATGATCCGATCCTGCGCGGCGAAGGCGAGATCGCATGAGCGACGAGCACTGGAGCGCGCGCCCCGAAGGCGGCGGCCGCTTCGCGATCCGGCTGATCCGCGCGATCGGATTGCGCTGCGGGCGCGGTGTCGCGCGCCTGTGCCTCTATCCGATCACGCTGTATTTCTTCTTCCGTCGCGGCTATGAGCGGCGCGTCTCGTACGCGTTCCTCGAGCGCGCGTTCGGAAAGCCGGCGAGCGCGTGGCAGGTCATGCGCCACATCCATCGCTTCGCCGGAACGATCCTCGACCGCGTGTTCCTGCTTTCGGATCGCTACAAGCGCTTCGACGTCGGCGTGCACGGCCTCGATGCGCTCGTCGAGCGTATGCGGCCCGATCGCGGCGTGCTCTTGCTCGGCGCGCATGTCGGAAGCTTCGAAGCTTTGCGCGTGCTCGCCGCCGACCGGCCCGACGTCAGGGTATGCGCGGTGCTCGACACGCAGAAGACGCCGGCGCTGACCGAGCTTCTGCACGCGCTGAATCCCGAAGTCGCGAGGAATGTCATCGATGCCTCGCGGCCCGGTGCCGAGATCGTGCTCGCGCTCGGCGAGGCCCTCAACGACGGCGCGCTCGCGACGCTGCTCGCCGATCGCGCG
>DASZWL010000276.1:0-4166 GCA_035546695.1 Rhodanobacteraceae bacterium
CAGCGCGACGCGACACGACTCGACTTCGCGCCCGGCAGTTTCGATCTCGTCGTCTCGTTCGAGACGCTGGAGCACGTCGAAGCGCAGGAGCGCCTGCTGGACGGCTTCGCGCGCTCGCTCGCCGATGACGGTGTGCTCGTGATCTCCTCGCCCGACCGGCACGCGTACAGCGAAGTCGCCGGATTCCGCAACGAGTTCCACACGCGCGAGTTCGATCGCGGCGAACTGCTGGCGCTACTGAAGCCGCGTTTCGCCGACGTGCGACTCTACGGCCAGAAGCTCCTGTTCCAGTCCGCGATCTGGTCGGAGGATGCGCAAGACGGATTTCACGAGGCATGGACCGGCTCCGCATCGCCGGACGCACCCATCGCCGCGAAGCTCGATTACGCACCGCTCTATTTCGTCGCGGTCTGTGCGAAACGCGCGCTGCCCGAACATCTGCCGGCGCTGTCGCTGTTCGGCGATCGCGAGGAATCGGTCTACGCGCACTACAATCACGAAGTCCGCAAGAACATGAGCGCCGGCACGCGCATCGCCGAGCTCGAGCGTGAGCTCGATGCGCTGCGCAGCGCCCGAACAATGCCGGAAGCCGGGCCTGCGACCGCCCGACGCGACTGGCGCGGGTGGCGCCGCAAATCCTCCGCATGAATACCGATCTCAGCTATCAGATCAATTACGGCACCGTCAGCGCCGGCACCACGCCGGCGCGCCCGGATCCGAACGCGCCGCTGTTCGCGTCGGAGGACGGTGTCGTCGCCTCGCTGTCGAACAGCGAGTGCATTTTCCAGATGCGCCGCACCGGCGAGTCGCACGTGATGACGTACCAGGTGCTGCAGGCGCTCGATCAGTGCCGCGAATTCCGCCCGCTCGACGAGCACGTCACGCGCATCCAGACGACGATCGCCGGATTGCAGACGCAACGCGAGAACGTGCAGCGCGTCCTGCAGAGTCTGATCGAGCGCGGCCTGCTCGTCTCGGATCAATCGTTTCTCGATCGCCTCGCGGCCGCACCGTCGACTGCGTCGATGCCTGCGCCACGCGCGGTGTTCATCCGCGCCTGCAACCGTCCGCACGAGCTCGAGCGCCTGCTGCGATCGCTCTCGGATTACGAACGAAGATTTCGCGCCTCGCGCCGCTACGTGCTGCTCGACGATTCGACCGAGCTCGCCGCTGCGAACCGACATCGCGATCTTCTGCGCGAATTCGCGCGCGCGACCGGCTGCGAGCTGACTTACCTCGGCGCGCCCGAGCAGACGCGACTCGTGCAGCGCCTCGCCAAGGCCGTCGGTGGCTCGGCGAAGGCTCTGCCTTCGCTGCTGCTGCGTCCGGAAGGCAGCGAGGAGTTCGGCGGTGGACGCGCATGGAATCTCGCGCTGCTGCTCGCGGCCGGATCGCGCCTCGTCCTGCTCGACGACGACAATTGCCTGCCGTTGCGTCGTCCTGACGGACAACGCGAGGGCATCAACCCCGATCCTTCCGGCGCGGCGTTCACGCAGTTCTACCGCAACGCCGAGAACGCGTTCGGCTCCGGCGAGGAAATCGCCGACGATCCGTTCGAGCTGCATCTCGACGTGCTCGGCAAACCGTTCGGCGCGCTCACGCACGATGCGCGCTATGCGATCCAGCATTCCGCGCTGCGCGGACTGAGCCTCGGCCGGCTCGATCACCTGCGCGCCGACGCGACCGTGATCGCGACGCTGCAAGGCGCCTACGGCAGCTCGCGCAGCGAATCGAGCGCATGGATGTACCAGCTCGCCGGCGAGAGCCGCGCCGAGCTCTGGAGCAGTCGCGAGGATTACCTGCGCAACATCGAAGGCGGCAGCCTCTGGTACGGCCACCGGCAGGCGCGTGTCGCGACTGCCGGCACGTTCACGCCGTTCACGCTCGACGCGCGCGAGCTTCTGCCGTGCACGAATCCGACCGGTCGCGGCGAAGACGCCTTGTTCGCGCAGGTCGCGCGCCTGTGCCATCCGGATTCGCTCGTCGTCGAGCTGCCGGTCGCGATCGGCCATCTGCAGGAAGGCCCGCGCCGTCGTTCCGAGCTCACGCGGCAGGCGCCGCCGCCGCGCTTCAACTACTTCGTCGCCGATTTCGTGCAGCGTCAGCTCAACGAGTTCCTCGCCGAGGATCCGCGTCAGCGCCTCGGCCTCCTCGCCGAAAATCTTCGCGACATCGCCGGCGCGAGCGCGTCGCGGCGGCTGCGTCTCCTGCGCGAATACCTCGCGTACGTGCGCGCCGACACGATCGAGCGCCTGCAGCACCAGTTCGAGAGCGCGAGCGAAGCGCCGATCTACTGGCAGGCCGACGTGCGCTCGATCATCGAGGCGAACGGCCGCGCGCTGACTTCGCGCCAGCCGCCGCGGCTCGGCGGATGGCCTGACGATCTCGACGAGCAGGGCTGCGCGGCGATGCTGCGCGAGGACGTCACGCGGCTCGCCGACGCGTACGCGATCTGGCCGACGGTCTGGCAGCACGCGCGCGAGCAGGGCGAGCGTCTGCTGGGCGCGCTCTGAGCGCGTCGATGACGCGCATCCGCGACGGGCTGACCAGCGTCGTCGTCGTCGCCGCGGACAGCGGCCCGGCGCTGCGCCAATCGATCGATCGCGCGCTTGCGTCGACGTCCGCGATCGAAGTCATCCTCGTCGACAACGCCTCCGGCGACGGCGAGCCGATGCGCGCGAAGGAACGCCACGCCGACGATCCGCGGTTGGTCTTGCTGACCAATGCCGCGAACCGCGGATTCGGTCCCGCGTGCAATCAGGGCGCCGCGGCGTCGACGGGCGATGCGTTGCTCTTCCTCAATCCCGACTGCTTCGTCGAGCCCGGCACGATCGCGCGCCTTCGCGTGATCGCCGCGCACGATCCGGCGCTGGGCCTCATCGGCGTCGACGTTCGCACGCCGGACGGCGCGCACGCACGCGGCAATCGTCGCCGCGATCCGACGTTCCGCCGCGCGCTGGCGACGTTCAGCGGGCTTTCGCGCTTCGAGACGCGCTGGCCGGCGCTCGCCGGCGTCGAGATGCCGCAGGCCGCGTCGTCATTCGACGGCGTCGAGCGCGTCGATGCCGTCTCCGGCGCGTGCCTCTTCGTGCGGCGCGACGCATTCGAGGGCGTCGGTGGCTTCGACGAAGGCTATTTCCTGCACGTCGAGGATCTCGATCTCTGCCGGCGGATCCGCGAAGCCGGCTACGCGGTCGCGATCGCGAACACCGTACGCGTCGTGCACGCGCAAGGCAGCTCGAGCGCAGGCCGGCCGGTGTTCGTCGCCGCGCACAAACGGCGCGGCATGTGGCGCTACTTCACGAAGTTCGATACTTGCGCGCGCAATCCGATTGCGCGCGCGATCGTCTGGGTCGGCCTTTGGCTCCGTTTCGCCGCCGCATCGCTTGCGCGCCTGCCGGCGGCGCTGACGGCAAAAGCCGTCAGGCCGCGCTGATGCAGGACGATCGCGCGCGTCGCGCGTCGGTTACGGACCGAACGCGTTCGCGGTACCGATCGCGCAGCTCGAGGACGTGCGCGCGCACGTCGCGCTCGCCTCGTTCGGATTGGTCATCTTGAGGTTGAGGTAGTAATCGGTGTTGGGCTCGAGCGGGCAGAAGTTGCCGACGCGCGTGCGCCACGGCACGAGATTCTGGCCGCTCTGCGAGTTGATGAAGCAGGCCTGCGCGTTCGGGCTGAAATCGCCGCAATAACGGCTGATCGCACCGGTCAGGTTGTGGCCGTAGACGTACTCGGTGTGCGTGATCCAGCCGAACCAGCTCGGCGGCGTGCCCTGCGGCACGCGGAAGTGCGCGGCGATGTACGTCACCTTGCCGAAATTCATGATGACAGGCGAAGAGTTCGGACGGCCCGGCCAATCCACGGTCGCATCGCTCGCGGTGGCGTGGCCCCAGATGTTCTTCCACTCGGTCACGTCGACGTTGTAGCGCACGTCGCCGCTGACGTTGTCGCCGACATAGCCGATGTCGCTGAACTTCTGCAGCCCGGCTGGGCAGGAGGTCGTCTGTTCGAACGCGTCGTGGAACAGGGGATCGTAAGCGACTGGCGCTGCGGCCAGTGCGAGCAGGGCGGCGGTCAACATGTCGTGTGGCTCCGAGAGTAAGTCGAGCAAATGAAACCGTATTGCTGTTTTCGCGATCGCAGGAATGCCCTCGTAGGGGCTGTTC
>DASZWL010000277.1:0-12311 GCA_035546695.1 Rhodanobacteraceae bacterium
GGCATCCCGCGACACGCGCTGGGCGCGAGGCATCGCCTCGGCGCTCGCGCGCTCTTCGATCACGCCGAATCAGATCTCGGTGCTCAGCATCGCCTTCGCCGCGCTCGGCGCATGGGCGCTCGTCGACGCGCGACCGCTCGCGCTCGTTGCCGCCGCGATCTGCGTGCAGCTCCGCCTGCTCTGCAATCTCATCGACGGCATGGTTGCGATCGAAGGCGGCAAGCAGTCGAAGGTCGGTGCGCTCTACAACGAATTCCCGGATCGCATCGCCGATTCGGTGCTGCTCGTCGCGCTCGGCTACGCGTCCGGCGCGGGCTGGCTCGGCTGGCTCTCGGCGCTGCTCGCGGCATTGACCGCTTACGTGCGCGCGACCGGCGGCGCACTCGGTTTTCCGCAGGATTTCCGCGGCCCGATGGCGAAGCCGCACCGCATGGCCGTGCTGACGGCGGCCTGCTTGATCGGAGCGGCCGAGGCGGCGTGGAACGGAACGCATTGGACGCTCATCGCGGCGGCGATCGTCATCGCTCTCGGCTCGGCATTCACCTGCGCGACACGCACGCGTGCGATTGCATGGGCACTGCGCGGTCGCGATTGACCGCGCGTCCATAGGGTGGGCCTTGGCCCACCGCTTCCGTCGTAGACGTTTGGTTTGGTGGGCTGAAGCCCACCCTATTCGTATGGTGTGTGCGCACGATGACGCACCTTGCGACATCGATTCACCCAAAAAGAAAGCCTCCGCGAACGGAGGCTTTCTTCGTTACGGCTTCGCGCGACGCTCAGCGCTCGTGGCGCTTCGCCGCCATGACGAACGGCGAGCCCGCCGGACGCGTCGGCTGCGCGGTGCAGTCGAGCGTGACGTCGTCGATCATCGCGCCGCCGACTTCGCCGCCGGTCGAATCGGCCGACCAGTCGAACTGGACGAGATGCTCGGCGCCGTCGAGATACGCCGACGGAACCTCGAACGTCTGCGGCGAGAAGTCCGATTCGCTGTTGGCCGGGAACGAGAACACCGACGTGCCGTCGATGCTGAGCGTCAGCGTCGCGGTCGGATCGCCGCCGATCTGGTTGATCATCCAGTAGTTCATCCAGCGCGCCTGACCGCTCGGGAACACGACGCTCTGCGAGAGCGACGAGGTGTTCTGCTGATCCCAGCCGCCGAACCAGACGAACCAGTCGCCGGTGTGCGCGACGATCGTGCCGCCGTCGTCGCAAGTCGCGTCGCAGAACGGCGTGCCGCTGAGCGAATCGAAGCCGTCCCAGTCGGGGTTCGTGAACGTGCCGGGATCGGTCGCCTCGAAGCTCGGATCGAGGAAGAGCTGTTCCGGCGCGCACATCTCGCCGCCGCCGGCGTCGAAGCCGTCGGCGAAGATCGTGTCGTTCGGTGCGACCGTGAAGGTCACCGGCACGGCGACGACCGGAGTATCGGGATCGTTGCTGTGCACGCAGGCGAACGTCGAGTAATCGCCCGGCGTCAGCGCGCTCGCATCGAGCGTCACGGTGACTGCCGCACTGTCGCCGGCATCGGTGCTGCCGTTCGCCGGGGCGAACGCGATCCAGGGAGTGCCCGCCGCGCTCGCGCAGGACGCATCGCTCGCCGTGTCGATGTTCCAAGCGAGGGTAGCTGTGCCTTCGGTATTCGCGATCGTCAGCGCGACGTCGGTCGACTCGCCCTCGGTCGCGGTGCCGTCGAGCGAAGCGGGATCGACGCTGATGTCGGGATCGCCGCCCCCGACGGGCACCGTCACGTTGTAATCGCAACCGGCATGACCGCCTGAATTCCCTGAGTTGTACGCCTCGCCGAACGCATCGATCTGCGCCTGCGAATAGCCGAGCGTGGCCGCCGCGTTGATGACGGCCTGCGCGGCTGCCTGCTGGTTCGTGCTCGAACCGGTCATCGAGAGACCCGTGAAGTAGGCCTTGTCCATGACCGCGCCGCCGACGACGTCGCGCACGAGCAGGTTGCACGAGGCCCAGTACTGTCCAGCCGTGTGGATTTCCTGATTGCGCGCCTGCGCGTAGGTGTGATTGAGCTCGTAGTTCGTGACGCGTCCCGGCCAGAACGGGTTGTGGCCGTCCCAGTTGTAGGTCCAGAAGTACGGCGCGTCGCTCGGCGTCCACTGGTTCGGCCAGTCGCGGCTGTAGCCGGCGGCGTTGTAGTCGCCGACGCCTTCGGAAAGGCCTTCGACCTGCGAGAGATGTCCGCCGGTGACCCAGTCGTGGATGCCATGGCCGAGCTCGTGGATCAGCACGTCGGCATCCTGCGCGTCGTCGACGCCGCCCTGGCCGAACGTGAGGTTCTCGCCGCCCGAGGAATACTGCGAGTTGTCGGCGCCGCCGAAGCCGTGCGGATCGAAATGCACGCCGCCCGGATGGTTGCGCGGCATCGCGTGCACGCCGAGATCCTCGTTGACGTACTTGAGATATTTCGTGATGTGGAAATAACCCATCACCGCGTCGAACGTCAGCGCGCTGCGCGTGACCGAGAAATCGGTCGACCCCTGCGATGATGGGCATCCCGCATCATGCGGCGTGTCGAAATCCTGACAGACCGCGTAAGGGCCTTCGAGCGTATACGTGCCGCCGGTATTCGTGATGCCCTCGAGCGTCACCGGCACGAGCGTATCGGTCAGCTGCTGCGTGTCGGCATTGTTGCCGTCGACGAAGCCGGGATCGTTATAGGTCGCGAGCGCTTCGGAAAGCGGATCGGGCGTCCAGATCGTGCCGGTGCCGTCCTCGTACGCGGCCTTGTCCTCGGCGCGCAGCACTTCGCCGGTCGCGGCGTCGACGAGCAGTTCCCAATCGCCGCGCGGACCCGCTTCGGCTTCGAGGCCCACGCGCCAGACGAGACGGCTCGTGCCGTTCGCGACGTAGATCATGCGCTCGGCCGACTGACGCCGCAGCGCCGTCGCGCCGAGATAGCTCGCGCCGATCGCGCGCGCATCGGCGCTCGATGTTGCCGTGGTCGAGCCGACGGCCGTCGCGCCGGGTACCGCGCCGTTGTAGACGTAGATGACCTTGCCGCCGGGCGTGACGCTGATCGCGACGTCGCTGCCGTAGACCGGAACGCCGCCGATCCGCTGCGTGAAGCGGACGACCGAGAGCGCGCGGCCGATGCGCTGCGAGGAGCGGACCAGCGTCGCGCTCTCGCCCGCGGTGAGGCCGAGCTGATCGTGACGCGCGTCGAGGAACTCGCGCGCCATCGCCTCCGGCGTTCCCTTGTGCGCGACGAAGTTCGGCGTCGCCAGCATGACGGCCGCGCCGTTCGCGTTGTACTGGCCGTCGCCGCGCCAGGTGACGGCCTCGGGCGCCGCAACGCCGTGCGTCAGCGGCGAAGTGACCGTGGTGTTGCTCATGGCGAAAGCCGATGCCGGCATCAACGCCGCGAGCGCGACGGCGAGAACGCCGCCGCGAATGCAACTGGACATGAGAGGAACCCCCAAGCGGTGGAAGGATATCGATGCGCGCGTTCGAAAACGCGACCGACGGCCGATTCTAGGGGATGCGGTAGGGCCGATCTACGGCGCGTGTCGTATCAATCGCGGCACATCGACTCCGTCCCGAGGGGATCGGCGATCGGCAAATTCCCGACTTTTTCGACGGTCGGCGCGCTTTCCGAGGACACCGGACAGTGTTGCGGATGCGCGACAGCGCGCAGAGGCCGTCGCGGCCTGGGACGCGGCCCAGAACGACGGCGCCCGGCGTCGTCGGGCCTTCGCGAAACTCCCGTAGAATTCGGGCCGCTCCGGAGCGCATCCTGCCGCGCGGCTGCACGCGCGCCCGCAGGTGTGTATGATGCGCGCCCCCGTTCCATCCATTCATCCGTATAGAAGGATATTTGCCGCGATGACGAGCTACCTCTTCACGTCCGAATCGGTGTCCGAAGGCCATCCGGACAAGGTCGCCGATCAGATCTCCGACGCCGTGCTCGACGCGATCCTCGTGCAGGACAAGCGCGCGCGCGTCGCCTGCGAGACGATGGTCAAGACGGGCGTCGCGATCGTCGCCGGCGAGATCACGACGAGCGCCTGGGTCGACATCGAAGCGATCACGCGCAAGGTCATCAACGACATCGGCTACACGAATTCCGAAGTCGGCTTCGACGGCCACACCTGCGGCGTCCTGAACCTGATCGGCAAGCAGTCGCCGGACATCAACCAGGGCGTCGACCGCAAGAATCCCGAAGAGCAGGGCGCGGGCGACCAGGGCCTCATGTTCGGCTACGCGACGAACGAAACGCGCGACTTCATGCCGGCCGCGATCTACTACTCGCACCGGCTCGTCGAGCAGCAGGCGAAGGTGCGCAAGCAGAAGAACTCGCCGCTGCCGTGGCTTCGTCCCGACGCGAAATCACAGGTGACGCTCCGCTACGAGAACGGCAAGGCCGTCGCGATCGACGCGGTCGTTCTCTCGACGCAGCACGATCCCTCAGTCAAGCAGAAGGATCTCAAGGAAGGCGTCATGGAGCTCGTCATCAAGCCGATGCTGCCGTCCAAGTGGATCCACAAGGGCACGAAGTTCCACATCAATCCGACCGGCAAGTTCGTCATCGGCGGTCCGGTCGGCGATTGCGGCCTCACCGGCCGCAAGATCATCGTCGACACGTACGGCGGCTGGGCGCGCCACGGCGGCGGCGCGTTCTCGGGCAAGGATCCGTCGAAGGTCGATCGTTCCGCGGCGTACGCCGCGCGCTACGTCGCGAAGAACATCGTCGCGGCCGGCATCGCGGACCGCTGCGAGATCCAGGTCAGCTACGCGATCGGCGTTGCGCATCCGACGTCGATCTCGGTGACGACGTTCGGCACGGGCAGGATCAGCGACGACAAGATCGAGAAGCTGATCCGCAAGCACTTCGATCTTCGTCCCTACGGCATCCTGAAGATGCTCGACCTCGTGCACCCGATGTATCAGCCGAGCGCGTCGTATGGACACTTCGGCCGCACGCCGCACAACGTCAAGCTCGACAACGGCGAAACGTTCACGGCGTTCTCTTGGGAGAAGACCGACAAGGCCGAGCTCTTGCGCGCGGACGCAAAAATCCGCTGACGATCGGCGCGCAGCGCATCGAGAGAGGCCGCCTTCGGGCGGCCTTTTTCGTTGGTCCGAAGCGCAGACGGCATGACGAAGACGTCTCCGGCTGCGCGCCGGATTGATGTAGCCTTCGGGATGCAGCCGTCGTGGGTCCGTGGACCGATGACGATCATTCCCGAGGAACACGACGCATGAATCCGCGACCGCTCCGCCGAATCTTCGACGCCAGCCGCCTGCTGTCGATCGCGCTGCTGCTGTTGTGCGCGCGGCTCGCGAACGCCGAGCCGCTCGAATCGCCGCTCGAGCTGATCTACGCGCCGGATTCGATGCTCGTCGCGGGGCCGCTGATCGAGATCAATCCCGCCGGTCGCATCGTGATCGGGCGCAAGGACGTGCTCTCCGGCAAATATCCGCCTCCGGACAAGATCGACGTGCGCGTGCCGACTAGCGTGCTCGGCGAGCTTCATGTCGGCGATCGTTACGTGATCGCGTATTCGATGTTCCGGCGCGATCCGCGCAAGGCGACCGGCCTCATCGCGAACAAGGACGGCGCCGTCGTGCTCGTGAGCCCCGGCATCGAGCCAGCGCTGTTCCACGATACGCCGGAAGTGCGCGCGATCCTGAAAGCCGGGCGCAGCGAGCACGGACGCGAGTCGCGCAGGCTCTTCGACCTGCTTCTCGCCGCGCTCGAAGGCACGGATCTGCAACTCCAGAACCTCGCGGCAGGCGAATTCGCCTACGAGCGCGAGCTCGCCGAGCGATTCCGCGACGCCGATCGCGCGCGCGTCGAAAAAGTCGCACGCGACGCGCGAACGCCGGCGCACGTGCGCGCGATGTTGATCGAGGGCGCGTCCCGCCGGCCGGACGACCTCGGCGGCTGGTGGAAGAATGCGTCCTTGGAACTAGTGACAACTACGCCTACAGGCGGATACACTCCCAGCGATTCTGAAGGTCAGGTTGCCCTGATCCTCACCGCGATCGACGTTCTGGACCGGTACGCCGTCGCGATCCCACCCGATGCGCTCGCGCGCTGGGTGCGGAGCGCGAGCCCGTCACTCGTCGAGCGTGCGTGCGTGATGTTGCGGCGACAGGGGGCGGATAAGGAACGGTCGGCGATCGAAACGGCGCTGGCCGATCCGGCACTGCCTCCCGCGACACGCCGCTTCCTGGATGAACGCCTGCGCCGGCTCGATCGGATCGACGAGCGCAAGCGGATGCGGAAGGAGGGATCCGGTCGATCGTGAACTCGACAGCGGAGCGATGGCCGCCGCAGTCGGGGAAGTCCCGAATGGCCATTGCCCGTTGGGGAGTCAACGAAATGGCCTTTCAGCGTTACCTTCATGCCGCGCTCGGCGCGGCGTTCCTGTGCATCGCCGGAACCGCGAGCGCGGTGACGCCGGATACACATCCGACCGTGATCCACGCGAGCCGGCACGACGTCTCGGCGCCGATGCGCGACATCGTGCGCAACATGCCGCCACAGGCGCCGCTGGGCACCGAGGAAGAGCCCTTCGAGATTCCGAACATCCTTCTGAAGCCGAGCGGCATCGCGGGCACGAAGCCCGCGCTCGGCAAGATCCAGAATGCGCCGATCGGCGTGCCGGCGCCGGCGGTCGATCTCAGCTTCGAGACGATCAGCTCGGCCACCTCGGGATGCGGCTGCCTTCCACCGGATACGAACGGCGACGTCAGCGATCAGCACTTCATCCAGTGGGTCAATACGCGCTGGGCTATATACGACAAGACCGACGGCACGCAGGTGCAGGCGCCGATGAACGGCAACTCGTTCTTCGTCGGCTTCGGCGGCAAGTGCGAGACGACGAATCCCGGCGACCCGCTCGCGCTCTGGGATCCGCGCGCCCAGCGCTGGGTCATGAGCCAGTTCGTCACGAGCGCGCCGTACGCGCAGTGCGTCGCCGTGTCGACGACGTCCGATCCGATGGGCACGTACTACCGCTACGAGTTCGACTGGCCGAACTTCGGCGACTATCCGAAGATGGGTGTCTGGACGGACGATTCCGGCAGCCAGGACGCGTATCTCCTGACGACGCACGAGTTCGCCGGCAACAACTTCGCCGGCGCAGCGTTCATCGCGCTCGAGCGCGACAAGATGCTGACCGGTGAAGACGCGGCGATGGTGCGCTTTCCGGGCAACGACGCCTACGGCGTCGAGCCGATCAACCTCGTCGGCCAGATGAACGCGCCAGCCAACGCCTGCGGCGCTTTCACGCACTTCGACGCGAACACCAGCGACTACCTCTTCTGGGACGTCTGCCTCAACTGGACGACGCCCGCGAGCTCGACGATCTCGGCGACGCCGACGCGCATCGCCGGCACGCCGTTCGTGCCCTACTACGACGAAGTTCCACAGCAGGACAGCGCGGCCGGCCTCGATCCATTCGGCACGCACATCATGTATCGCGCCAACGCGCGCGCATTCCCGGCCGACGCGCCGACGCGCATCTCGCTAGTTGTCAACCACGTCGTGCAGGGCGACGTGCAGCAGGCCGGCGTGAACTGGATCCACTTCAATCTCGACGACCACGGCCAGACGTTCACGACGCCGACGCCGCTCGACAAGACGCTGCTCCAGGAAGGTACTTACGCGCCCGATGCCGAGAACCGCTGGATGGGCGGCGTCGCGATCGACGGCAGCGGCAACATCGGCGTCGGCTACTCGGAATCGAGCGCGGACATGCATCCGCAGGTCATGGTGACGGGCCGCACGTCGGAAGATCCGCCCGGCACGCTCGAGGACGAGCAGAACTGCACGGACGGCATCGCGAACGGCTCGCAGACGTCGACCAGCGACCGCTGGGGCGACTACTCGTCGATGAGCGTCGATCCGGTCGACCAGTGCACGTTCTACTTCACGAACGAGTACTACCCGACGACGGCGGGCGCGTCCTGGCACACGCGCGTTTGCAGCTTCCGGTTCCCGAACTGCGGCCAGCCCGATTTCGCGCTCGTTCCGCAATCGCCGCCGCGCATCGAGATGTGCGGCGCGACGTCGACGTCCGATCCTTCGTACTCGCTGCGCGCCGGCGTGCTGAACGGCTTCACCGGTTCGGTCGACCTGACCGCGAAGGGCGTGCCGGCGGGCGCGACGGCCGATTTCTCGGTCAATCCGATCGCCGCGCCAGGATCGAGCGTGCTGACGCTGACCGGCGGCGCCGCGCTGCCTTCGGGCGAGTACGCGATCACGATCGACGGCACGAGCGGCGCATCGACGCGCACGCTTGCGCTTTCGCTCGGCGTCTCGGCGAACGCGCCGCCGCGCGAGCGGCTGCAATCGCCGCCCAACGCCGCGACCGAGGTCAAGGTGCGTCCGACACTGGTCTGGGACGTCGACGACACGATCTTCTCGAACGGCTTCGACGGCGGCGCTTCGCGTCCGGCCGGCGCGGGAACCGATGCGCTGAGCTACACGGTCGAAGTCGCGACCGACAGCACGTTCACGAACATCGTCGCGAGCGCGACCGTGCAGACGACTTCGTGGACGCTCGACACGACGCTCGATTCGACGACGACGTACTACTGGCGCGTCACGCCGCACAATTACTGCGGTGATGGTCCGGTGTCGGCGACGTTCTCGTTCACGACCGGCGTTCCCGGCGAGTGCCCGTCCGGCACGACCGCGACGACGCTGTACGAAGACGCGTTCGAGAGCGGCGTCAACGGCTGGACCGTCGGCGGCTCGGGCGGCACGGCGTGGGCACAGGGCTCGCCGCCGGCGGGCACCGGCATGTCGACGACGGTCTGGCAGGTGCCGGACAACACCGTGACGAGCGATCAGACGCTCGACTCGCCGGCGATCTCTCTGCCATCGACCGCGCGCTCGGTGATCCTCTCGTTCGATGCGTACCACAAGAGCGAGGACAACGGCCCCGGCGCGTGCTGGGATCTCTCCTCGATGGAGTACTCGACCGACGGCACGACGTTCAGCTATCTCGACGGCGGCCACTTCTTCACCGATCCGTACAACGGCAACGCGTCGAACGACACGCCGGTCGGCAGCCGTCTCGGCTGGTGCTATCCGGGTCCGGCGGGCACGAACGTGCCGACGCACTCGATCGTCGATCTCGACGGCTTCATCGGGCAGACGATCACGCTGCGCTATCGCATGACGACCGATTCGAACACGGCCGCGTCCGCGCCGAACGGTTTCCTCATCGACAACTTCAAGGTCGAGACCTGCCAATAGCGAAACGATTCTTTAGAACGAAGCTGTAATCTTCGGCCGCCGTCCTTCGGGACGGCGGTTTTTTTGTGCCCCGCCTCCGGTTTCCGCGACTCCAGATGCGCCATATATCGCTCTATCGCGAATAAGCGATATACTTCCGAGCCCGCCCGCCAAGGGGCGCTGCGACCCTGCCCGCCCGGCACACAGCCGGCAATCCGCGCATGCGGACATCGAGGCATGGCCAGGCTTGGCCGGCATTCCCGTAAACGGCGCCCGTTCAAACCGGAGACGTAGTCCAATGAACGCTGTCGTCAAGAATCCGTCCGCGCAGGATTTCAAAGTGCGCGATCTCTCGCTGGCCGAGCTCGGCAGGAAGCGCATCCGCATGGCCGAGGAGGAAATGCCCGGCCTCATGTCGATCCGCGCGAAATACGCGCCGCAGAAGCCTTTGAAGGGCGTGCGCGTGACCGGCTCGCTGCACATGACGAAGGAAACCGCGGTCCTCATCGAGACCTTGTCGGCGCTCGGCGCTTCGGTGCGCTGGGCGTCGTGCAACATCTTCTCGACGCAGGACGACGCGGCCGCCGCGATCGCGGTCACCGGCGTGCCGGTCTTCGCGTGGAAGGGCGAGACGCTCGAGGAGTACTGGGATTGCACGCTCGATGCGCTGACGCATCCCGGCATGAAAGGTCCCGAGCTCGTCGTCGACGACGGCGGCGACGTGACGCTCCTGATCCACAAGGGCGTGCAGATGGAAGACGGCGACGACTGGGTCAATACGCCGTCGGGCAATCACGAAGAGCAGGTCATCAAGAATCTCCTGAAGCGCACGCAGAAAGAGCGTCCCGGATTCTGGAAGACCGTCGCAAAGGACTGGCGCGGCGTCTCGGAAGAGACGACGACCGGGGTGCACCGCCTTTACCAGATGATGGAGGAAGGCAAGCTGCTCGTGCCGGCGATCAACGTCAACGATTCGGTCACGAAGTCGAAGTTCGACAATCTTTACGGCTGCCGCGAATCGCTCGCCGACGGCATCAAGCGCGCGACGGATCTCATGGTCGCGGGCAAAGTCGCGGTCGTCTGCGGCTACGGCGACGTCGGAAAAGGTTCCGCGCATTCGCTGCGCGGCTTCGGTGCGCGCGTCATCGTCACCGAGATCGATCCGATCAACGCGCTGCAGGCTGCGATGGAAGGCTTCGAGGTCACGACCGTCGAGGACACGCTCGGCCGCGCCGACATCTACGTGACGACGACCGGCAACAAGGACGTCATCACGTTCGAGCACATGCAGCGCATGAAGCACGACGCGCTCGTCTGCAACATCGGCCACTTCGACAACGAGATCCAGATGGATCGCCTGAACGCCGCGAAGGACGTCAAGCGCGAGAACATCAAGCCGCAGGTCGACCGCTACGACTTCGCCGACGGCCATTCGATCTACGTGCTCGCCGAAGGCCGCCTCGTGAACCTCGGCTGCGCGCACGGCCATCCGAGCTTCGTCATGTCGAACTCGTTCTCGAACCAGACGCTCGCGCAGATCGACCTCTGGAAGAACAAGGACGCGTACAAGAAGGACGTCTATCGCCTGCCGAAGAAGCTCGACGAAGAGGTCGCGCGCCTGCATCTCGACAAGATCGGCGTGAAGCTGACGAAGCTGACGGCGGATCAGGCGGCGTATCTCGGCGTGCCGGTGGAAGGGCCGTACAAGGCCGAACATTATCGGTATTGATTCGGTTCGATCGATCGAACTCATGGCGGTGGGCCAAGGCCCACCCTATGGGTAGACGCGATTCATAGGGTGGGCCTCGGCCCACCTTTCGACATCGAAACGTGCACGGAGCGTCACGTTGATCCCGATTTCCTTCGAGTTCTTTCCGCCGAAAACCGACGAGCAACGCGAAACGCTCGAGCGAGCGCTGCCGAAACTCAAGGCGCAATCGCCCGAATACGTCAGCGTCACGTTCGGCGCCGGCGGATCGACGCTGACGTACACGCCCGAAACGATCCGGCATCTTCGCGAAACGCACGTGCTCGAAGCCGCTCCGCACATCTCGTGCATGGGCGGCTCGCGCGAGGAGATCCGCGCGCTGCTGAAGCACTATCGCGAGATGGGTTGCACGCGGCTCGTCGCGTTGCGCGGCGATCTTCCGTCGGGCATGGCGACGGTCGGCGAGATCCGCTTCGCGTCCGATCTCGTCGCGTTCGTCCGCGAGGAAAGCAGCGATCATTTCCACATCGAGGTCGCCTGCTATCCCGAGGTGCATCCGCAATCGGACGATTCGCACGCCGATCTCAGGCACTTCAAGAAAAAGATCGACGCCGGCGCGGATGGCGCGATCACGCAGTACTTCTATAACGCCGACGCATATTTCCACTTCGTCGATGCGGCGAGGAAAGCCGGCGTCGACGTGCCGATCGTGCCGGGCATCATGCCGATCGCGAACTTCACGCAACTGAAGCGATTTTCCGAGCTCTGCGGCGCCGAAATCCCGCGCTGGCTCGCCAAGCGTCTCGCCGCACTCGGCGACGATGTCGATTCGATCCGCGAATTCACGGCCGACGTCGTCGGCGATCTCTGCAACCGCCTGATCGCGGGCGGCGCGCCCGGCCTCCACTTCTACACGCTGAATCGCTCCCGACCGACGCTCGCGGTTCTCGATCGCATCCGCTGAGCGGCGCAGGAAGCGATGCTAGCCTTCGCGCATGCGAAGCGCGTGGCTCTTCTGCTGTCTGCTCGGTTTCTCGGCGTGCTCCGTGGCGCGCGCCGACGACGGCCAGCGCGTACACCGCTGCATCGGCGAGCACGGCGAGATCGTTTTTTCGGGATTGCCGTGTGCTTCCGGAGCCCGCGTCGATTCGGGCGCACGATTGTCCGAGGCACAATCCGCTGTCGCGTCGACGTGCCCGCGCTCGCCCGATGAATTGCGCTCGGTGCTCGGCGACGCGCTATCGCGCGGCGACACGAACCGGGTCGCGAGCCTCGTTCGCTGGGACGGCGTCGGCGGCGCAGAGGCGCGAGAGCGTCTTCGCGAGATCGCCGATCTCGGCGCGCGTCCGCTGCTCGGCATCGAGCTCGACGGCGATGCCGCGTCCGCGAGCG
>DASZWL010000278.1:0-25596 GCA_035546695.1 Rhodanobacteraceae bacterium
CGCTGCCGCAGCGGCCTCTCCCGCAAGCGGGCGAGGCGAAAAGCGGTCAGCGTGGATGTAAGGGCGACGTCTGACTTCAGCCGCGAAACTCGCTCCTCAACCAATCGTCGAGCATCCGCTTCTCGAACCGGAGCGGATCGGTCTGATTCGCAATCCCGCGCTGCAGAAACGCCGGATCGCGAAGCTCGCGCTTGCCTTCCTTGACGACCGCGCCGCTCGCGTCGGTCAGCTTGAACGTGAGATCGATCCGGGGCGGATAGATGTCCTTGATGACGCGCACGTCGTCCCAGCGCGGGCCACGCCACGGTTCGTACGTGCCGGCGCGCTGCACGTCGGTGAAGGTGACTTCCAGTCGATCGCCCGGAGGCAGCGCGCGGTCGGCGCGGTAGCGGAGGTGCTTCGCAAGCTCGGTCAGCCACTCTTCCGGCGTCGGGCGGTGGATGCTGCTGCCGGGCGATTGCTTCGCGTCGCTGAAATCCTGCGGGTTCGTCCAGGTGACTTGCACGCGCGAGTCGGCGTCGTCGCTCGATTTGCCGACCGCGGGTCCGGCGATCGCGAGGGCGGCTGCGAGCAGAAGCGTGCGGGCGGCGCGTGTCTTCAGGGTGGCCATGATGCGCTCCGTTTTTCGTGTGTCGCGAAGGATAGATGGCTGTCGTTCGCGATGGATTTCAAGACGATGTGTCGCGGTGGTTCGTCGCTGATGACTGCGTTCTGCGCCGGACAAAATGTAAGGGATTCGCAAGGGTTTCCCTCACCCGACGCGCTGTGCGCGTCGGCCTCTCCCGCGCGGCGGGAGAGACGAAAGGCACGGTTCGGCGCGAACTTGACGAAGCTGGGGCCTCCGAGTGGCCGCGACGGCGCGATCATGGTTGAATGCATGCCTGAAGCGGGGGTGCCCGGAAAACGCGGGCTGAGAAACACCCTTCGAACCTGATCCGGCTGACACCGGCGTAGGGAAGCTTCGCGACGCGGCCATCGCTGCGTCCTGAGCGTCTCCGCTTCGTGCGAATTTCTCGCAGCCTCCGCGCGCGGAGGTCACGAACCGCAGGACGCCAGCCGATGAACGCCGTTCCCGCCGCGCTTTTGCGCGAAGCCGCCGAGCTTTCCGAAACCGTCACCGCGCCGATTGCGGGCTCTCGCAAGATTTACGTGCACGGCTCGCGCGACGACATCGCCGTGCCGATGCGCGAGATCGCGCTCGACGACACGCCGTCGATGTTCGGCGCCGAGAAGAACGCGCCGTTCGTCGTCTACGACACGTCGGGGCCGTACACCGATCCCGCGTTCCGAGCCGATCTCGCGTCAGGTTTGCCGGCATTGCGCACGAAGTGGATCGCCGAGCGCGGCGATACCGAGCAGCTCGGCGATTTCACGTCGCCGTTCACGCGCCGGCACGCGACCGCGCGCGAGCTTGCCGACGTGCGCTTTCCGTCGCTGCCGAAACCGCGGCGCGCGAAGGCCGGCGCGAACGTCTCGCAGATGCACTACGCGCGGCGCGGCATCGTGACGCCCGAGATGGAGTTCATCGCAACACGCGAGAATTTGCTCCGCGCCATGGGCGCGGAGCAAGGCGAGAACCAGAAGCTCGATGCGATCCGCGAAGCGCATCTGCTGAAGCAGCATGCCGGGCAATCGTTCGGCGCGTCGCTGCCCAAGACGATCACGCCGGAATTCGTGCGCGACGAGGTCGCGCGCGGCCGCGCGATCATTCCGAACAACATCAATCATCCCGAATCCGAGCCGATGATCATCGGCCGCAATTTCCTCGTGAAGATCAACGCGAATATCGGCAACTCGGCCGTGACGAGCTCGATCGCCGAGGAAGTCGAGAAGATGGTCTGGGCGATCCGCTGGGGCGCGGATACCGTCATGGATCTTTCGACCGGCAAGCACATCCACGAGACGCGCGAATGGATCCTGCGGAATTCGCCGGTGCCGATCGGCACGGTGCCGATCTATCAGGCGCTCGAGAAAGTCGGCGGCGTCGCCGAAGATCTCACGTGGGAATTGTTCCGCGACACGCTGATCGAGCAGGCCGAGCAGGGCGTCGATTACTTCACGATCCACGCGGGCGTGCGTCTGCCGTTCGTGCCGCTGACCGCGAAGCGCGTTACCGGCATCGTCTCGCGCGGCGGCTCGATCATGGCGAAGTGGTGTCTCGCGCATCATCGCGAATCGTTCCTCTACGAACGCTTCGAGGAAATCTGCGAGATCATGAAGGCGTACGACGTGGCGTTCTCGCTCGGCGACGGTCTTCGTCCGGGCTCGATCGCCGACGCGAACGACGCCGCGCAGTTCGCCGAGCTCGACACGCTCGGCGAGTTGACGCAGATCGCGTGGAAGCACGACGTGCAGACGATGATCGAAGGCCCCGGTCACGTGCCGATGCATTTGATCAAGGAAAACATGGATCGTCAGCTCGAGAAGTGCGGCGAGGCGCCGTTCTACACGCTCGGCCCGCTGACGACCGACGTCGCGCCGGGCTATGACCACATCACGAGCGCGATCGGCGCCGCGATGATCGGCTGGTTCGGAACGGCGATGCTCTGCTACGTGACGCCGAAGGAGCATCTCGGCTTGCCGGACAAGCAGGACGTCCGCGACGGCATCGTCACGTACAAGATCGCCGCGCACGCGGCCGATCTCGCGAAAGGGCATCCCGGCGCGCAAGCGCGCGACAACGCGCTTTCGAAGGCGCGTTTCGAGTTCCGCTGGGACGATCAGTTCCGCCTCGCGCTCGATCCCGAGAAGGCGAAGGAGTTCCACGACGAGACGCTGCCGAAGGAAGCGCACAAGACCGCGCATTTCTGCTCGATGTGCGGGCCGAAGTTCTGCTCGATGAAGATCACGCAGGACGTGCGCGATTATGCGAAGACGCTCGGCGTCGACGCGGCGGCGGCGATCGGCGAGGGCATGGCCGAGAAGGCGGCGGAGTTTCGGGCGCAGGGCGGCGAGGTCTATTCGCCGCAGTAATTCGCTTTCCCTCTCCCGCTTGCGGGAGAGGGTGGGGTGAGGGCGATCTTGGTTCACGGCTCAAAGCTTCCCTCACCCGCCGCGCTGTGCGCGTCGGCCTCTCCCGCGCAGCGGGAGAGGCGAAAGGCATGCTCGCACAAAGAAAGTTGCAACCCCGTTCATATTTCCGTTCTAAGATCGGAGGACCTCGCGGGCGCTTCTCGGACCCATCGTCGCCTGCGGTGATTTCGGCGCTCGATTACCCACCTTGAATCCGGAGGCAGGCATGGCCGCGAAAGACAAACCGTTCCTTTCCGATATCCAGACGATCCGCCGCCGCGCGCGCGAGCACATGGAGCGCGGCGCGGTCACGGAGTCGTACACGCTCGATCGCGCGACCGTGCTGAAGCTTCTCAACGAGGCGCTCGCGACCGAGATCATCTGCGTGCTGCGCTACAAGGCGCACTATTTCCTCGCCTCGGGCATCAACGCGAAGAGCGTCGCGGCCGAGTTTCTCGAGCACGCGAACGAGGAGCAGGAGCACGCGGACCAGATCGCCGAGCGCATCACGCAGCTCGACGGCGATCCGAATTTCTCGCCGGAAGGTCTCTCGGGTCGCAGCCATTCCGAGTTCGTCGTGCCCGAGGATCTCGCCGCGATGATCGAGGAGAACCTCATCGCCGAGCGCATCGCGATCGACAGCTATCGCGAGATCATCAACTACGTCGGCGACAGGGACACGACGACCAAGCGCATGCTCGAAGGCATCCTCGCGGTCGAGGAGGAGCACGCCGAGGACATGAAGACGCTGATGGAGCGCTTCGGCCACAAGGGCGAGCCCGCGAAGCCGGCGCTGAAATCGGGCAAGAACGGCAGGTCGAAGCGCAAGTGATGCGGGATGCCGGAATGCGGCGTGGCTGCGTCGCGTTCCGCATGGCGGGGGAGAGAACATGGACGAATCGTCGAGGACATCGCGCTTGCGATCGGGATTGCTGAAAGCGGTCGGCGTCGTCGCCGCCACATATATCGTCGTCATCCTCGCGCTGATGTGGTGGTGGGATTACGAACCGCCGCACTTCGACGTCGCGCAAACGGCCGAGCAGCGCGTCGCCGCGAAAGGCCAGAAGCTAGTGACCGGATCGGTGACGGTCTCGACGCTGATCGGTTGCGCCGAGACGCTGCTCGACAAGCGCGGCGGCTATCTCTCGAACGACAAGCTGCCGCCCGGCGTGCTGATGGACAACGTCCCGAACTGGGAATTCGGCGCGCTCGTCGCGACGCGCGATCTCTCCGACGCGATGCGCAACGAGTTCAGCCGTTCGCAGACGCAATCGACCGAGGACAATGATCTCAAGGAAGCGGCGCCGCTCTTCAACTCGCCGAACGATCGCTGGCTCTTGCCTTCGTCGGAGCGCCAGTACCGGAAAGCGATCGGATACATGGACAGCTACCTCACGCGCCTTGCCGACAACAACACGCAGGACGCGCAGTTCTTCGCGCGCGCGGACAACCTCGCCGACTATCTCGGCACGGTATCGACGCGTCTCGGCTCGCTCTCGCAGCGGCTTTCCGCGAGCGTCGGACAGGAGCGCATCGACACCGATCTCGCCGGCGATCCGAACGCGCAGCAGTCGACGCCGCCGACGAGCCCGCGCGTCGTCAAGACGCCGTGGACCGAGATCGACGACAACTTCTACGAGGCGCGCGGCTACACGTGGGCGCTGCGCGAGCAGCTCGAAGCGATCCGCATCGATTTCGGATCGGTGCTGCGCGACAAGAACGCGATGGTCAGCCTCGAGCAGGTGATCCGCGAGCTGCACGAATCACAGAACCCGCTCGGCAGCCCGATCGTGCTGAACGGCACGCCGTTCGGGTTCTTCGCGAACCATTCGCTCGTGATGGCGAACTACATCTCGCGCGCGAACGCGGCGGTGATCGATCTTCGCGAGCTGTTGCGTCGCGGCTGATGGCCCGCGAAAAATAACATCGTCGTTCCCGCGAAAGCGGGAACCCAGTGTCTTTACATCGCAGACGAAGGCGCTGGATCCCCGCCTTCGCGGGGACGACGAACGGATGACGCAAAACCGCGAAAGGGTGGCGCAAACCGCGCTCCGATGCGAAAGTTCGCGCCCTGATGCCCGATCCGCACTGACGTGACCGAATTTCCTCCTGCCGCCACGCCGCCGTGGCGCGCGTTCGTCGAGCATCCGCTGTTCCTCGGCCTCGTCCTGCTCGCGCCGGTCGTCTTCCTGCTGCCGCCGCTGCCGATCGACGAGACGCGCTATCTCGCGGTCGCGTGGGAGATGCGCACGACCGGCGAGTTCCTCGTTCCGCATCTCAACGGCGCGCTCTATTCGCAGAAGCCGCCGCTGCTCTTCTGGCTGATCAACGCCGGCTGGCTCGCGACCGGCGTGCATGCATGGACCGCGCGCGCGATGACGCTCGCGTGCTCGCTTGCGAGCCTCGTGCTGGTCGCGCGGCTGACGCAGCGCGTGACGGCTTCGCAAGCCGCCGCGCGAATGTCGGCGATGCTGCTGCTCGGCATGCTCTATTTCGCGACGTTCGCGAACGCGATCATGTTCGACGTGCTGCTCGCGACGTGCGCGCTGATCGCGTTGCACGGCATCGTCGATCTCGTCGAGGATCGACGGCGCGGAATCCTGCTCACGGGTCTCGGCATCGGGCTCGGCATCCTCGCGAAAGGGCCGGTCATGCTGCTCGACATCGGCTTCGCGGCCGTGCTCGCGCCGTGGTGGAACCGCGGCATCGCGCGTGGCAATACGCGTTACTTCGGGCGGCTGCTCGCGGCGCTTGTGCTCGGCGCCGCGATTGCGCTGGCCTGGGCGATTCCGGCTGCGATCCATGGCGGCCCCGAATATTCGCATGCGATCTTTCTCAGCCAGACGTTCGATCGCATCCAGGGCGTCAAGACCGGCACGCATGCGCAACCGTTCTGGTGGTATGTCGTGTGGCTGCCGGTCATGCTGCTGCCGTGGCCGCTCGTGCTGCGCGGACGATTCGAAGCGATGAAAGCGCTCGTGCGCGAGCGCGGCGTACGTCTCGCGCTCGCGTGGGTGCTGCCAACCGTCGTCGCGTTCTCGCTGATCGGCGGCAAGCAGGCGCATTACCTGCTGCCGCTGCTGCCCGGCGTCGCGCTGCTGTTTGCGATCGCGCTCGATCGCGGCGGCTTCGTCATGCGCGGCGGGTTCGCGTCGATCCTGCTGATCGCGGCAGGTCTCGTGCTTGCATTCCTGCCGACTTACGCGGCGACGCGGCCGGATCTTGCATTCGTGTCGAGCACGTCGCCCGTGTGGGGCGCGCTCGTCGTGGCGATCGGCATTGCGCTGCTCGTTTTCTCGAAGAGAATTCGCGGCGTGCTTTGTCCGGCGCTCGCAATGCTTGCGGTCGTGCTGCTGTTCAAGCTCGCGCTGATCCAGGGTCCGGGCGTGCGCTACGACGTGCGCAAGATCGCTGCGGAAGTACACGCGGCGCAGGAACGCGGCCAGCCGATCGCGCATCTCGGCTGGCATCACGGCGTCTACGAGTTCGCGGGACGATTGACGGAGCCGTTGCCAGTGCTGACGCTCGCGGAGTTGCCGGCGTGGGTCGCCGCGCATCCGGACGGGCTCGTGATCAGCTTTTACCGCCGATTCCGTTTTCGTGCCGAGCCGATCTATACGCAGCCGTTCCGTGGTGTCGAAGTGTCGATCTGGAAGGCGAAAGAGGCACTCGATTCGGGCGTCGATCCGACCACGAGCCATGCGCGCGACGAAAGCGACGACTCGAACGACGAGGATTGATTTTCACGTCGCCCGCGAAGCGGGAGAGGTCGCTGCGCGAAGCGCGGAGGGTGAGGGCGCTCTTGCGAGCGTGAACCACGCTTGCCCTCACCCTACCCTCTCCCGCAAGCGGGAGAGGGAAACGGTGCGTGAGCGTTGTTAGGCCGACTCAGAACGCAGGTTTTTCGGGTGCGTTCTTGTAGCGATCGACACCCGCGCGAATTTCGGTCTTCGCTTCCTCGGCCCCGCGCCAGCCCTCGATCTTGACCCACTTGCCCTTCTCGAGATCCTTGTAGTGCGCGAAGAAGTGCGCGATGCGATCGAGCGTCAGCTCCGGCAGATCGCGCACCGATTCTATTTCGCGGTACGCCGGAAACACCTTCGACACCGGCACGGCGACGAGCTTCATGTCTTCGCCGGCTTCGTCGGTCATGTTCAGCATGCCGACCGGACGGCAGCGGATCACGGAGCCAGGGATCAGCGGCACCGGCATCACGACGAGCACGTCGAGCGGATCGCCGTCGCCGCCGAGCGTGTGCGGCACGTAGCCGTAGTTGCACGGATAGCGCATCGGCGTCGTCAGCACGCGGTCGACGAAGATCGCGCCGGTCGCTTTGTCGACCTCGTACTTGACCGGCTCCTCGTTCATCGGAATCTCGATGACGACGTTGATCTCGTTCGGCACGTCGCGGCCGGCGGGAACGCGGTCGAGGGCCATGAAAGTTTGCTCCTGAAAAAGCGGATCGCGGCGCCGCGATGCAGCGCCGGCGTTTCGGGGGCGCGAAGAATAGTGCAAGTCCCGCCGTTTGGCAGCAGGCGCTGTCAGCGATCGCCGTAGTGGTAACGGCAGGAGAGGATCTCGATCTTCTCGGTTCCGACGCGATAGACAAGGCGATGCGTCGGGTCGATGCGGCGCGACCAGCAACCCGCGAGATCCCGCTTGAGCGGCTCGGGCTTGCCCATTCCGTTTAAGGGATCGCGCTGGCACTCGCGGATCAGCTCGTTGACGCGAGCAAGGATCTTGCGATCCTGCAACGGCCAGAACAGATAGTTCTCCCAGGCAAGCGCCGTGAAAACGAGGCGTCTAACCACATTTCCTGCCGCCGCCCCGACGCTTCGCGTTCTTGCGTTTGACGTTGTACTCGGCGCGCGGTTCCTGCACGCCCAGGGGTTCGTATGGCTCGATCAATTCGCGATGGACGACATGCCCTGCATTCGCCTGTGCGATCGATTCGCGAAGACGGCGGGCGTTCGCCGGGCTCGACAGGAGATATTCCGTCTCCTTCCAGCTGTTGTACTCGGACAGCGACATCAGCACGACGTCGTCCGCGTCGCGACGCGTGATGATCGTGATGTCCGCATCGTCGACAACGCGATCGAGGACTTCCTTGAATTGACGCCGTGCGTCGGAAAAAGTGATCGTGCGCATGTCGCTAGACTTGTACGTTGGATAGTACAAATCTGGCGGCGTCTCGCGAGGCTGGTCAACTGCGGCTTCCGATCCGCGGCGTCAACGTTCGACGTTAGGTGCTGTCGGAAAAAATCAGGATTTCAACGCAGCCTTGAGCTTCGCGACTTCTTCCGGAAACCACTGACCATTCTGTTCGAGCGCGTCGGCGACGACCTTCTCCGCATCCGCATCGCGATGCAACGTTTTCAGCGCCTTGACGCGAACCATCGCGACCGCAAGACGATTCTCGCCGTATGCCTTGTCGGCCGCTTTCTCGAGCAGCGGCAAGGCCTCGGCCGGCTTGCCGCGCTCGACGAGACTGCGGCCCCAGCGATACGGATAGACGTAATCCTCGGGATACGCGGCGATGAGCTTCGGATACAGCGCATCGAGCTCTTCGGTGCGCTTCGCGCGCGCGAGGTAGACGCGGAGGTTGTCGGCCGCGTTGCGATCCTTCTCGAGATCGTCGCCGAGTTGCGCGCGAACGCTCGCGATCGCGCGATCGAGCACGGCGGTTTCGGCTTTCGCATCGCCGAGCACGGCATCGACGTCGGCCGTCGTCATCACGGCGCTTCGCTGATCGGCGCAATGCGGCTTCGCGATGAAGATGTCCTTCGCGAGCATCGAATCGAGCGCCTTCTTCTCCGGCGCGAGCAGTGCCTTGCGCTTTTCAAGCGGCGTCTTCTCGCTCGCACCGAGCAGGTCGTCGACGACGTAAGGACGATCGCAGCCGATGTCGCCCGCGAGCACGCGCTTCGCAGCGGCGATCGCGGCATCGTTGTCGTCGGCCTTGTTCGCGCGCGCAAGCTCGAGACGGTCGACCCAGAGCGCGACGCGCGCATCGCCCTTCGCGGCAGTGCGCGTCTTTTCGGGCAGCGACGCGAACCATGCAAGCCCGCCGGCGCCGTCCTTGCGCGCTTCGTACGATGCGAGCACGGTCGCGACGTCGTCCTTCGAGCCCTTGGCCGCGCTCGCCTTCAGCTGATCGAGCGTGTGGCTGCCGGCGAGGATCCTGTCGACCATCGGATAGAACTTATCGCGCGGCTGCTCGGCGAGGATGCGGCCGAGCTCGTCGCCGTTTTCGTTCAGCACGACGTACGCCGGCAGGGCCTTTACTTCGAGCTTCTTCATCCACGCGGCGCCGTTCGGCGAATCGGCGTCGATCTCGGCGACGACCGTGCGCGCTTCGAGCTTCTCGAACTCGGGACCGTTCAACACGTGCGTCATCATGAAGTAGCACGAGTAGCACCACGGTGCGCTGAAATCGAGGAACGCGGGTTGATGCGTCTTCCTCGCCTGCGCGAGCGCGTCGTCGACGGTCTTCGGCGTCTCGGCGATCGCGGCGGTCGAAAGCGCGAGCGCGAGCAGCGTGATCGGAAGCTTCATGGTCAATCGCCTTTGATAAGAGTTGCGACGGCGTGCGCCATCCCGCGCGTTTGCGCCGACAGCTGGTCGTCCACGGCCTTTCTATCGCAAAGAGCCGACGTCTTGTCCAGTCGCGAAAGTCGGAATCGCGCGATTGCATGATCGGGCGCAAAAAAAGCCCCGCGCGAGGCGGGGCGACATTCCTGCAAACCGCGTCCGGTCGTCGCGAGACGGCGCGGCATCGCGGGTTGTCCGCGTTCGTCCCTTTCCATCGCAGACGAACGTTTCGGGGCAAAAACGGGGTTTCGCGCCGCCGGCATCGATCCGGCGGCGCATTTCGGAATTACAGGAGCGGCACCAACAGCAACGCGACGATGTTGATGATCTTGATCAGCGGATTGACCGCGGGACCGGCCGTATCCTTGTACGGATCGCCGACGGTATCGCCGGTCACCGCCGCCTTGTGCGCGTCGGAACCTTTCCCGCCGAAATTGCCGTCTTCGATGTACTTCTTCGCGTTGTCCCACGCGCCGCCGCCGGTCGTCATCGAGATCGCGACGAAGAGGCCGGTCACGATCGTGCCGATCAGGACGCCGCCGAGCGCCTGCGCGCCGGCCATCGTACCGCCGCCGAGATACTTGAAGCCGAACGCGACGACGATCGGCACCAGCACCGGCAGGATCGACGGGATCATCATCTCCTTGATCGCCGAGCGTGTCAGCATGTCGACGGCGCGCGAGTAATCGGGCTTCGTCTTGCCTTCCATGATGCCCTTGATCTCGCGGAACTGGCGGCGCACTTCCTCGACGACGCTGCCGGCCGCGCGGCCGACCGCTTCCATCGCCATCGACGCGAACAGGAACGGGATCAAGCCGCCGATCAGTAGGCCGATGATGACGAGATGGTTCGAGAGATCGAACGTGAAGATCTGGTCCGGATGCTCGACGCCGAGCTTGTGCGTGTAGTCGGCGAAGAGGACGAGCGCCGCGAGGCCGGCCGAGCCGATCGCGTAGCCTTTCGTCACCGCCTTCGTCGTGTTGCCGACCGCATCGAGCGGATCGGTCACGTTGCGCACGTCCTTCGGAAGCTCGGCCATTTCCGCGATGCCGCCGGCGTTGTCGGTGATCGGACCGTACGCGTCGAGCGCGACGATCATGCCGGTCATCGACAGCATCGCGGTTGCCGCGATCGCGATGCCGTAGAGGCCCGCGAGGTGGTACGCGCCCCAGATCGCGGCGCAGACCGCGAGCACTGGCAGCGCGGTCGACTTCATCGAGATGCCGAGGCCCGCGATGATGTTCGTCGCGTGGCCGGTCGTCGACGCCTTCGCGACGTGGCGCACCGGCGAGAACTCAGTCGCCGTGTAGTACTCGGTGATCCAGACCATCGCGCCCGTCAGCACGAGGCCGATGACCGCGCAGCCGAAGATGTTCCAGACGCCGTACGTCGAGCTTGCCATCAGCTGCTGCGTCACCGGAATGAAGCCGATGAGCGCCAGCACGCCCGAGACGATGACGCCCTTGTAGAGCGCGTTCATGATCTTGCCGCCGGCCGACGACTTCACGAAGAACGTGCCGATGATCGACGCGACGATCGAGACGCCGCCGAGCACGAGCGGATAGAGCACGCCGTTCGGGCCGGCCTCGGTCGCCATGACACCGCCGAGCAGCATCGTCGCGATCAGCGTGACCGCGTAGGTCTCGAAGAGATCCGCGGCCATGCCGGCGCAGTCGCCGACGTTGTCGCCGACGTTGTCCGCGATGACGGCCGGATTGCGGGGATCGTCTTCCGGAATGCCGGCCTCGACCTTGCCGACGAGATCGGCACCGACGTCGGCACCTTTCGTGAAGATGCCGCCGCCGAGGCGCGCGAAGATCGAGATCAGCGACGAGCCGAACGCGAGTCCGACCAGCGCGTGCAGCGCGGCATCCTGCGTATAGCCCGCGTGGTGCGTCAGCACGATGAAGTAGCCGGCGACGCCGAGGAGCGCGAGGCCGACGACGAGCATGCCGGTGATCGCGCCGCCGCGGAACGCGACCGCGAGCGCGCTCGCGATGCCGCCGCGCGCCGCCTCGGCCGTGCGCACGTTCGCGCGCACCGAGATGTTCATGCCGATGTAGCCGGTGAGGCCGGAGAGGATCGCGCCGATCGCGAAGCCGATCGCCGTCGCCCAGTCGAGCGCGAAGCCGATGACGACGAGCAGCACGACGCCGACGATCGCGATCGTCGTGTACTGGCGGTTGAGATACGCGCGCGCGCCTTCCTGGATCGCCGACGCGATCTGCTGCATGCGCTCGTTGCCGGCTGGCTTGGCCAGCACCCATCGAATCGACCAGACGCCGTACAGGATCGCGAGGATCGCGCAGACGAACGCGATCAGAAGACCGTAGTGCTGGAACAGCATCGAACCCTCCCTTGAGACGCAGGAAATATGCAATCGAAGCGGGAAACCCCGGGCGAGTATAGCGATGCGGCGGGAAATCGCGCATTGCGGCAGTGCAGCAGCCATCATCTTTCCCTTCTCCCGCTTGCGGGAGAAGGTGCCGAAGGCGGATGAGGGGCTTTTGAGGCGGCGAACCGGGCCTGCCCTCACCCCGGCCCTCTCCCACCAAGCGGGAGAGGGGGAAAAGCGCCCTATCTATCCTCGATCGAATACTTCGGCAGTTTCTTCTTCACGCGCGCATTTCTGAGCCTGACGTAATCCGGAATCCCGTCCTTCCCGTATTTCGGCGGATCCTCACCGCGGATCAGCGGCCCGAGATACCGCCGCGCGGCCGCCGTGATGCCGTAGCCATCCTTCGTGATGTACGACGGCGGCAGCTTCTTCTCGTGGTTCGCGATCTTCGCGAGCGGCGCCGGCTCGATCTTCCAGCGATACGGCGAATCCGCCGTGCGCACGATGACCGGCATGACCGCGTTCATGCCTTTCATCGCGTAGTCGACGGCCGCCTTGCCGACCGCGTACGCCTGATCGGCATCGACCTTCGACGCGAGATGCCGCGCCGAGCGCTGCAGATAATCCGGCAGCGCCCAGTGGTATTTGTAGCCGAGTTTCGCTTTCACGAGCTGCGCGATCACCGGCGCCGCGCCGCCAAGCTGCGTGTGTCCGAACGCATCGCGCGTGCCGGCCTCGGCGAGGAACTGCCCCGCGGCATTCTTGACGCCTTCGGACACGACGACCGTGCAATAGCCGACGCGCTCGACGGTCTCCTTCACGCGCGCGAGGAATCTGTCCTCGTCGAATGCGATCTCTGGAAACAGGATCACATGCGGCGGCTCGCCGACCTTGCGCGCAGCGAGCCCGGCCGCGGCGGCGATCCAGCCCGCGTGCCGGCCCATGACCTCGATGACGAACACCTTGGTCGACGATTCGCACATCGATTCGACGTCGAGGCTCGCTTCCTGCACCGATACCGCCGTGTATTTCGCGACCGAGCCGAAGCCGGGACAGCAATCGGTGACGGCGAGATCGTTGTCGACGGTCTTCGGCACGCCGATCGTCGCGACCGGATAGCCGAGCGCCTTTCCGATCTCGGAGATCTTGAGCGCGGTGTCGGCCGAGTCGTTGCCGCCGTTGTAGAGGAACCAGCGGATGTCGTGCGCCCGGAACACGTCGATCAGCCGCTCGTACTGCGCGCGGTTCTGCTCGAGCGACTTCAGCTTGTAGCGGCACGAGCCGAACGCGCCGCCCGGGGTGCGGCGTAACGCCGCAATCGCGGCCGGCGATTCCTTCGACGTGTCGATCAGATCCTCGCGCAGCGCGCCGATGATGCCGTTGCGCGCGGCGAGCACGCGAATACCCTTGCGACGCGCCGTTTCGACGACCGCGCACGCGGTCGCGTTGATGACCGCCGTGACGCCGCCCGACTGCGCGTACAGCAGATTGCCTCTGGCCATGCGGAAAAGCTCCTTGGGCCGGCGGTTTGACACGTTTCCGGCCAGCCGCTAGCGTTGCTCGGGGTTTACGACAGTCTAGCGTCAGCGGCGCGCGGCGGCCGCATTGGAGCCACATGCGACTCGTCCTACTCGGCGCACCCGGCTCGGGCAAAGGCACCCAGGCCGCGATGCTGAAGACCGAACTCGAAGTGCCGCACATCTCGACCGGCGATCTCCTGCGCGCCGCGGTCAAGGCCGGCACGCCGCTCGGGCAGAAGGCCAAGGCCGTCATGGAAGCCGGCAAGCTCGTCTCCGACGAGATCGTGCTCGGCATGCTCGAAGAACGCATCTCGAAGGAAGACGCGAAGCGCGGATTCATCCTCGACGGCTATCCGCGCAATCTCGCGCAGTGCGAGGCGCTCGAAGCGTTGCTCGCGCGCATCGGGCAGCCGCTCGACGTCGCGATCAAGTTGAAGGTGCCGAGCGAGCTCATCGTCGATCGCATCGCCGGTCGCGCGGCGGCCGAAGGACGCAAGGACGACACGCCGGAGACGGTCCGCGAGCGCCTGCGCGTTTACGCCGAGCAGACGGCGCCGGTCGCCGAGCATTTCGCGAAGATCGGCAAGCTCCGCATCGTCGACGGCGTCGGCGAGGTCGATGCCGTGTTCGGCCGCATCCTCGATGCGCTTCGCGACGAAGGCGGCGAGGATCGGCGGCGGGCGTGAGCGGCCTTGGTCGCATGCTGTCCCTTCTCCCGCTTGCGGGAGACAAATCGGCATGGATGGCGCGAAATGAACGTGCCGAAGGCGGATGAGGGCATTCTTGAGACGGCGAACCAGATTGCCCTCACCCCGGCCCTCTCCCGCAAGCGGGAGAGGGGGAAACGCGATCGCGTTGCAGGATAAGCTTCGTTTCCTGGTTTCGCGCACGAGCAGTCTTTGAAGCTCCACATCCTCGGCATCTGCGGCACGTTCATGGGCGGCATCGCGGCGCTCGCGCGCGAGCTCGGCCACGACGTCGAAGGCAGCGACGCGAACGTCTATCCGCCGATGTCGACGCAGCTCGAAGCGCTCGGCATCGCGCTGAAACCCGGCTGGGACGCGAAGCATCTCGAACCGAAGCCTGATTTCGTCATCGTCGGCAACGCGCTCTCGCGCGGCAATCCGATGATCGAGCAGATGCTCGATGCGCGGCTCCCGTACGTCTCCGGACCGCAATGGCTCGGCGAGACGCTGCTCGGCGATCGTCGCGTGTTCGCGGTCGCCGGCACGCACGGCAAGACGACGACGACATCGTTGCTCGCATGGATCCTCGAATCGGTCGGCCGCGATCCCGGCTTTCTCGTCGGCGGCGTGCCGGCGAACTTCGGAATCTCCGCGCGTCTCGGCGCCCGAAACCCGAATCCCGAATCCCGAATCGCGGATTTCGTCATCGAAGCCGACGAATACGACACCGCGTTCTTCGACAAGCGCTCGAAGTTCGTGCATTACCGGCCGACGATCGCGATCCTCAACAATCTCGAATACGACCACGCCGACATTTTTCCCGACGTCGCCGCGATCCAGCGCCAGTTCCATCATCTCGTTCGCACGGTGCCCGGCAGCGGACGGCTCGTCGTCAACGCCGAGGACGCACGCCTCGCCGAAGTGCTCGCGATGGGCGCGTGGACGAAGGTCTCGACGTTCGGCATCGACACCGGCGAATGGCGCGCGAAGCTCATCGAAGCCGACGGCTCGGCGTTTTCCGTCTCGCATGACGGCCGCGAGATCGGCGTCGCGCGATGGAATCTCACCGGACGGCACAACGTCATGAACGCGCTCGCGGCGCTCGTCGCGGTCGATGCGGGCGGCGTCGATGTCGCGTCGGCATTGCCGGCGCTCGCGACGTTCGCGAGCGTCGCGCGGCGGATGGAGCTCGTCGGCGACGTCGGCGGCATCCGCGTCTACGACGATTTCGCGCATCATCCAACCGCGATCGCGACGACGCTCGCCGGCCTGCGCGCGCGCGTCGGCAGCGCGCGCATCCTTGTCGGCATGGAGCCGCGCTCGAACTCGATGCGCATGGGCGCGCACGCGGACGAGCTCGCACCTTCGCTCGCCGACGCCGATTCGGTCGTGTTCCTGAAGCGTCCGGAATTGCCGTGGGACGCCGATCGCGTGACCGGCGCGCTCGGCAATCGCGGCCGCACCGCGCCGAGCGTCGATTCGCTGATCGCGGTGCTGCGTGCCGAAGCGCGTGCCGGCGACCATGTCGTGTTCATGTCGAACGGCGGCTTCGAAGGTGCGCCGCGAAGGTTCGTCGAGGCGTTGCGCAGCGATGCGACGGCCTGACGTTCGCAGGACGGTAGTGCGCGGCCGACAGCGCGGGCTAAACTGGCCTCGGTGGCGTTGTCCGACCTCCCGCTGTTCCCGCTGTCCACCGTGCTGTTCCCGGGCGGTCCGCTCGCGCTCCGCATCTTCGAGCGGCGCTATCTCGATCTCGTGCGCGATTGCGCGCGCCGCGATTGCGGATTCGGCGTCTGCCTGATCCTCGAAGGCCGCGAAGTCGGCGAGCCGGCGGTGCCGGCCGCGGTCGGCACCGTCGCGCGCATTACCGATTTCTATACCTTGTCCGACGGCCTGCTCGGCATCGCGGCCGAGGGCGGCTCGCGGTTCAAGGTCGCGACGACGCGCGTGCGCGACAACGGCCTCGTCCACGGCGACGTGCGCTTCTGGCCCGACGAGCCGCTCGTGCCGGTGCCGCCCGAACACGGTTTGCTCGCGACGATCCTGGAGCGCCTCATCGAGAAAGCCGGCGGCCCGTTCGCGAACGCCGAGCGCTCGCGCTACGACGACGCGAGCTGGGTCGGTTTTCGCCTCGCGGAGAGCCTTCCGCTCGCCGAGCCCGAGCGTCAGCAGCTTTTGCAGATGACCGATCCGCTGCAACGCCTTGCGCAGCTGATGCATTACATGCCGCGGTTTCAGAACGCGTGACGGTATTCCCACATTCTCCGTCATCCCGGCGAAGGCCGGGATCCAGCTCTTGGCTTCTTGGCGCTTGACCAACGAAGAAAAAACTGGATCCCGGCCTTCGCCGGGATGACGGTGCGATGAGCCGCGGTTCGTGAATCAGCGCGTGCCGCGCGTCCCGAGCCGGAAGCGGCACGCATGTCCGCCGCGCACGAGGCATTCGAGATGCTGGATCGGCCGTCCGGTCGCCGCCTCCATGAACGCAAGATCGAAGCGGCAGACGTCCGGATGCGCTTTCGCGAGCGTGTGGAACACGCAGTTGTACGCTTCGACCTGCATCTCGCCGTCGCGCTTCACGGCCTGCGCCTCGTAGCCGAGCGCGTCGAGCTGGTCGGCGAGCGCGGCCGCGGTCTCGTCGTCGCCGGCCGCGGCGATGCGCTCGTTCGCATCGGCGCCGAGCGCCTTGCCGATCGACGCGAGCAGCGCCTGCACAGCCGGCTTGCCGTTCGCCGCGTAGAGATGATCGAGCAGGCTCGTCGCGACGAGCCCGTAGTTGCGCGGGAACAGCTCGCGTCCGGCCGGCAACAGCACGTAGCGCGACTGCGGTCGTCCGCCGCTCGGCAGCGCGCTGCCGCGATCGACGTAGCCGGCTGCGATCAGCGCCGTCAGATGCTGGCGCACCGCGTTATGCGTGACGCCGAGCGCGTCGCAAAGCTGCTCGACCGTCGCGCCTTGCGGCGCCTCCAGCAGCCGACGCAGCAGTTTCTGCTGCGTCGTGCCGAGCTGGCGAAGTGCGCCGACGGATTTCACGCGCGACGCCTCACGCGGCCTTCTGCGGAAACTGCTTCGCGATGCCGTCCGACAGCGCGTCGGCGATCGTGTTCATGTGCGCCTGCATCGCGCTCCAGGTCTTCGCCGCGTTCGCGGTGTCGCCTTTCATGATCTCGCCGGTCAGCGCCTGATGATGCGCCGCATGCGCGACGAGAAGGCCCTTGACCGCGCTCTCGGGCAGATTCGGATTCGCGCCCGAAAGGAACTTCGCGATCTCGTCGGCGTTCGCCGACATATCCGACATCGCCTTCGTGACGCCGGCCGTGTCGTTCTTCTTCTGCGCGTCGGTCAGCGCCTTGACGGCGCCCCAGTGTCCGGCAAGCAATTCCAGCATCTTCTTGCCGGCCGCTTCGCCGTAGAAGCTGCCGACCGCATCGGCGATCTTCTTCGCATTCGCGACGACGGCGTCGGCGGATTTCTTCTCGGCAGCCGTATCGCCGGCCTTGACGGCGAGCGCGTATTCGCGTGTCGTCTCCGCGTGGCCCTGCCAGAGCTCGCGCATCGTCGCGTGCAGCTTCGGCGATGCCGGCGCCGGCGCGTCCGTGGCAGCGAGCGCGGGCGTCGCGGTCAGCATCGGAACGGCGGCGCCGGCGAGCGCGAGCGCCAGCGCGCCGGCCATGATCTTCATCGGTTTCATATCGGGAGGCTCCAGTCGAGCCGTCAAGTGACGGCTGTCCCATCCTGCCGCGCTGGCGAAGATAGTAAACCATCTTATGTGTAAAGCTTATTGGGTGGCGCTGACAGCGACCAGTCAGGTGCCGAAGCAGGCCTCTCGGATCGTCCGGTACCAGCGCTCGGCGGCACCGTGCGCATCGCTCGACGGCGCGGCTGGTGCTTCGCCGGGCTCGGCGACGATGTGCCCGCGGTCGACGCGAAAGCGCGCGCGGATCGCAAGCGAGCGATCGAGCGCAAGCGCGCTGTAGCAGACGCTGTCGAGCGCCGGCGTCGGCGCCGGACGATGCGCGAAGCGCGCGAGGATTGCGAACGCGCATTGATTCGCCTGGCTCAATGCCGACGACGCGGCCTTCGGCATCGCGTCGGCGATGCACGCATCGCCGATCACGTGCACGCCGTCGACGCGCGTCGACTCGAACGTCGCGGGATCGACGGGACACCAGCCGTGTCCTTCGCAGAGTCCCGCTTCGAGCGCGAACGCGCCGGGCGCCTGCGGCGGAATCACGTTCGCCAACGCGACACGATGCGCGCCGCTCGATGTGTGCAGTGTGCTCGTGCCGACATCGACACGTTCGATCGCGCCGCCTTCCGTGACCGGGATCCATTCGATGCGATCGCTGTAGAGCTCTTTCCACGCGGTCGTGAACGCTTCCTGTCGCGGAAAGCGGTTGTTCGCATCGAAGATCAGCACTTTCGAGCGCGGCTTGTGCTTCGCGAGATATTCCGCGACGAGGCTCGCGCGCTCGTACGGCCCCGGCGGACAGCGCATGAGTCCGGCGGGCACGCTGATCGCGAACGTGCCGCCGTCGTCCATCGCGCGCAGAAGTTCGGCGAGTCGTGTCGTCTGCGCGCCGGCTTCCCACGCATGCGGCATGCGATTCGCGGCCGCTTCGTCGTAGCCTTCCGGTGTGCCCCAGAGGAAGTGGATGCCGGGCGCGACGACGCAGGCGTCGTAGGCGATGCGATCGCCGCGGTCGAGATGGAGCATGCGCGCATCGGCATCGAGCGCCTTCGCGCTCGCGCGAACGAAGCGCACGCCGGCGCGTGCGAGACCGCCGCGCGTGATCGCCAGCGAATCCAGCTTGCGTGCGCCGACGACGACTTCGCTGCTCATCGGACAGGTGAAATATCGCTCGGCCGGATCGACGAGCACGACGTCGAGCGAAGGATCGCCGCGCTTCAGCGCGAGCGCACAGGACGAGCCGCCGAAGCCGCCGCCGACGATAGCGACGCGCGGCTTCGCGCCGCGCGCAATATGCGGCGCCATCGCGGTCGTCGCGGCGAGCGCACCCGCGCCGAGGAACGTCCGCCGCTTCACTTCATTCCCATTCGAGCTCGCGATACGCGAGCGAGACGTTGTGCGCGTTGGCCGTATCGAAGAGCTGCCACTTCGATTTCTCGGATTGTCCGACGTGCGCGGTGGCGTCCTCGATCGGCTTGCCTTCGGCGATTTCCTTGCGCACGCCGTCGACGATCACTTGCAGATAATGGCGCTCGGGCGCGAACGCGGCTTCGATGTCGCGCGCGACCGGCCCGTGCCCCGGCACGACGATCTTCGCGCTTGATTTCGCAAGTTCGTCGATCGCGGCGAGCCAGCCTTTCGCGCTGCCGTCGAGCGCCGGCACGCGGCCGACGAAGAGAAGATCGCCGGCGAAGAGGATGCCGGCGTCGTCGACCGTCACCGTGAGATCGCTGTCGGTGTGCGCCTTCGGCCACGCGCGCAGGCCGAGCGTGCGGCCGCCGAGATCGATTGTCATCGTCGTCGCGACGGTCGTGTCGGGACCGATCACGTCGTCGCCCGAGGCCGATGTGCCGAGATCGGCAGCATAGTGCTCGACGAAGTAGCGGCGGCTCGCATCGATCGCCGCCGGCAGCGTCGCGCTGCCGACGAACTTCGGCTTCGCGTCGCGGAACGCCGCGTTGCCGAGCACGTGATCGACGTGCACGTGCGTGTCGATCACGTAGCAGATCGGAACCTTCGTGCGCGCGGCGATCGCATCGCGGAGCGCGCGGCCGGTCCGCACTGAGCCGCCGGTGTCGATGACGGCGACGCAGCGCTCGCCGACGACGAAGGCGAGATTCGCGATGTCGTCATGCCCCGGCGCGTCGAGTGCGCGCGTGCTGCCTTCGTGGACGAAGACGCCTCTGGCGATCTCGCGGACTTCGAAAGGCGTCGCGGCGCTCGCGATGCCGCACAGCGATGCGAGCGCCAGCGCGAGGCCGACGCGCGGCGTCATCAATCCGTTCCGCCGGCCGACGCGACCGCGCTCGTCGCGGCGCCGTTCCACGTCGCGCTGAAATGCGCGTCTTTCGAATCGCTCGCTTCGAGCGTCACCGGCGTCGCGATCGGCGCATCGCTGACGATGCGGAACGTCGGGTTCTCGCTGATCGAGATGCCGCTCTCGATCTCGACGAGCGGCTTGCCGCCGGCGGTCAATTTCACGTGCGAGACGTAGTGCGGCGGAATCGGATCGCCAGTCGCGGGATCGATCTGGAATCCCGAATAGTTCGGATGGCGCACGCTGACCTGCAGGGATTTTCCGCCGTCGCCGGAACGAAAACGCACGTCGCCGGTCTTGCCTTCACCCGACGACGCCGGCGGCGCCGAGCAGCCGCCTTCGGCGCGCACCCAGGCGCTGCGCATCTCGAGCTTGCCGTCGGTCGTCTCGGCGACGGCGCGCACGGCCGTCGCGCGATCGACGCGCACGCGGAAATCGACTTCCGAGATCGGCTGGCCCGCGCCGACGTCGAGCGTCGCGACGACCGGCGAAGGGTTGTTGTCGATGAAAAGCCGCACTTCCTTGATCTTGCCGCGCGCGGCGTCGCCGAAGTGCAGCGAGACCGGCGTCGCCGCGGGATCGGGCGTGCTGTTCGGCGCTTCGACGTGCATGAAACCTTCGTCGACTTCGCCGAACTCGCGGTTAGCGTAATAGTGCGCTCGCAGCAGATCCCACGCGCCGCCGGGAGCGTCGGCGGCGAATGCGCCACCGCAGGAGAGCGCGGAAAGTGCGCCAAGAACGAGTGCCTCGATCGATCGCGACATGAGCGGAATCCGGGATTTCATGCGATATCGATCACGACCATACGCCGCGCGCCGCGGAGTGTCCACGAACGCGCGATTACCTTTCGCGATCAGCCCGCGCGCGCCTCGGCGAACGCGTCACGCGCGGCTTCGAGCGTCGCCGCGATGATCTCCTCGGTGTGCGCGATCGAGACGAAGCCGGCTTCGAACGCCGACGGCGCGAGATAGACGCCGCGCTTCAGCATGCCGTGGAAGAAGCGGTTGAACATCGCGACATCGCATCGCGTCGCCTGCGCGTAAGTCTCGACCTTCTCGCTCGTGAAGAAGAGGCCGAACATGCCGCAGACGCGATTTGCCGTCAGCGGCACGCCGGCTCCCGCGGCGACTGCGACGAAGGTGTCGGTCAGAAGGCGCGTGCGGCGGTCGAGCTCTTCGTAGAATCCCGGCGTCTGGATCAAACCGAGCATCGCGAGTCCCGCGGCCATCGCGACCGGATTGCCCGAGAGCGTACCGGCCTGATAGACCGGACCCGAAGGCGAGACCTGCTGCATGATGTCGCGACGGCCGCCGTACGCGCCGACCGGCATGCCGCCGCCGATGATCTTGCCGAACGTCGTGAGATCGGGCGTGACGCCGTAAAGCGATTGCGCGCCGCCCTGCGCGACGCGGAAACCGGTCATGACTTCGTCGAAGATCAGGAGCGCGCCGTGCTTCGTGCAAAGCTCGCGCAGCGCGGCGAGAAACCCGTCGCGCGGCAGGATGCAATTCATGTTGCCGGCGATCGGCTCGATGATCAGCGCGGCGATCTCGTCGCCGGCTTCGGCGAAGAGCTTTCGCGCGGCATCGGGATCGTTGTACGGAATCGTCAGCGTGAGATCGGCGAGCGCGGCCGGCACTCCGGGCGAGGTCGGCATGCCGAACGTCAGCGCGCCCGAGCCTGCTTTCACGAGGAACGCATCGCCGTGGCCGTGATAGCAGCCTTCGAACTTCACGATGCGCGATCTGCCGGTGAATCCGCGCGCGAGGCGGATCGCCGACATCGTCGCCTCGGTGCCGGAATTGACCATGCGCACGACTTCGACCGACGGCACGAGCTTCGCGATCGTCTCGGCCATCTCCACTTCAGCGGGGCAGGGCGTGCCGAACGAGAGCCCGTCCTTGACGGCGCGCTCGACGGCGGCGCGCACGGTCGGATGGTTGTGGCCGACGACCATCGGTCCCCACGAGCCGACGTAGTCGATGTAGCGCTGGCCTTCGACGTCGAAGAGATACGCGCCGTCCGCGCGCGCCGTGAAGAACGGCTCGCCGCCGACGGATTTGAACGCGCGCACGGGCGAGTTGACGCCGCCGGGGAGGCGTTTGAGTGCGCGTTCGAAGAGCTCGTGGTTTGTGGTCATCGCTTTTTCTGTCCGTCGTTCCCGCGAAAGCGGGGACCCAGTGCCTTCTTCGCGCGAAAGTCACTGGGTTCCCGCTTTCGCGGGGACGACGTGGGTGGGTGGTGCATCTATTGTCTTACGGATATGTGTTGCGGAACAGAACGGCGAAATTGCGGGCAGCCGCGCGCACGTCCGCCGCGCCGAAAACCGCCGAGATCACCGCAAGATAGTCCGCCCCTGCCTTGACGAGCGCCGCGCCGTTCTCCGGTGTGATCCCGCCGATCGCGACGAGCGGCAACCCGAACGCTTTCGCGTCGTGCAGCAATGCCGGTGTCGCCGTGCACGCGTTCGGCTTCGTCGGCGACGAAAAGAACGCGCCGAACGCGAGATAGTCCGCGCCCCCGGCCGCAAGCGAGCGCGCGCGATCGAGCGAGTCGTAGCAGGAGACGCCGATGATCGCGTCCGTGCCGAGCCGGGCGCGTGCCGTCGCGATGTCGACGTCGTCCTCTCCGAGATGCACGCCGTCGGCATGTATCGCGTGCGCGAGCTCGACGTCGTCGTTGACGATGAGCGGAATGTCGTAGCGCATACAGAGCGCCGCGAGCGCGCTCGCTTCGTCGAACCGGCGCTGCCGGTCGCGCGTCTTGTCGCGGTATTGCAGCAGCGTCACGCCGCCGTCGAGCGCGGCTTCGCACGCGGCGAGGAGATCGTCGCGCGGGCCGTCGGTGATCGCGTAGAGCCCGGGGTGGGACAGGAGCGGGTGCGCCATCGTCGTCTCGCTTGGAAGATCGCCGAGTCTAGCCTCGCATCGCGCTGCGGCGCTTCGCCGCTTGGATCGAAAGCGCGCCGCTGCGACAATGGCGCTCCCGCCGTCGATCTTCCGCTTCGAAATGTCAGAGGGTCTCGCTGCCGCGCCGGATGTGAAATACCGCACGTTCATGTGCGTCGTCTGCGGCTTCATCTACAACGAGGCCGAAGGCTGGCCCGACGACGGCATCGCGCCCGGCACGCGCTGGGAAGACGTGCCCGAGACCTGGACCTGTCCCGACTGCGGCGTCACGAAATCCGATTTCGAGATGGTCGAAGTCGACTGACACGCAGCGCCAGCTGAACGCGAGCGGATTTCCCGAACGCGCCATCGCACGGCCGCTTTTGCGCCCGTTCACGTCACACGCGTTGCACTTTGCGCCGGTGAAATGATCGCCGGTTTCCAGGAGATCCGCATCGTGCGCATATTCGTTCCCGTCGAAGACGATTTCGTTCCCGACGCCGCCGCCGGCCTGCTCGTGCCGTATCGCGCCGGCATGGACTGCTGGCACGCGCTCGGCAACGCCGCGCTCGGCGTCGAGATCGACGAGGACGAAGTTCAGCGGTGCACGATCAGCTCGTCGCCCGACGTCGCGCCGAGCTTCTCGGCCTGACCCGCGTTGAGCTCGAGCACGTAGCGCGCCGGCGCGCCGCTCGAATAGGCCGGGCAGGGATCGCCGAGACACGGCGGCACGTCGTGCTGCACGCTGACGAGCTTCCTGTCCGCGTCGAAGAACAGCATGTCGAGCGGGATCTTCGTGTTCTTCATCCAGAACGCGCGCATCGCGTCGTCGTCGAACACGAACAGCATGCCGTGATCGGCGGCCATCTCGGTGCGATCCATCAGGCCGTGTGCGCGCGAGGCGTCGTCGGCCGCGATCTCGATCGTGTAGCTGTGGCCGTTGAGTTCGACGTAGGGGCCGCTGGGATGCGCGGCGCAGGCGGTGAGCGGCAGCGTGAGTGCGATGGCGAGGGATAGGGGGCGCATGGTGGGCGTTGAGGGCTGAGGGCTGAGTAAAGAGTAACAGTCCGCACGCGTTGAAAGCTTGCAGGCTTTTCAGCCCTCAGCCCTCGCTTTCCTCAATCCAGCGCATACCCGAACTGCTGCCGGAACTGATCGGCGAATTCCTCGTACGTGAAGCGCTGGTTCTGCGTGCCGGGATGCTCGACCTTGAGCGCGCCCATCAGCGAGGCGACGCGGCCGACGGTCGGCCAGTCCATGCCGCGCATGATCGCGAAGATGAGGCCCGCTCGGTACGCGTCGCCGCAGCCGGTCGGATCGGACACGCGCCGCTCGTGCGCGGGCGGGATGTCGTACGTTTCCTTCGTCGTGTGGATCAGCGAGCCTTTCGGACCGCGCGTCACGATGTAGGCCTTCACGCGCGAGGTGATCTCTTCGGCCGACCAGTCCGTGTTCCGCTGCAGCAGCATCGATTCGTAATCGTTGACGGTCACGTAGTCCGCCTTCTCGATGAACGCGCGGAACTCCTCGCCCGAAAAAAGCGGCATCGCCTGGCCGGGATCGAAGATGAAAGGAATCTTCCGCGCCGAGAATTCCTCGACATGCTGGAGCATCGCCTCGCGGCCGTCGGGTGCGACGATGCCGAACGTCGCGTCGGCGACGTCGCGCACGTGGTTCTCGAACGAGCGCATCATCGCGCCCGGATGGAACGCGGTGATCTGGTTGTCGTCGAGGTCGGTCGTGATGAAAGCCTGCGCCGTGTAGAGATCGGCGAGCTCGGTCACGTAGTCGAGGCGGATGCCGCAGCGCGTGAAGTGCTCGCGGTACGGCGCGAAATCCTGGCCGACCGTCGCCATCGGCAGCGGATCGGCGCCGAGCAATTTGAGGTTGTACGCGATGTTGCCCGCGCAGCCGCCGAACTCGCGGCGCATGCGCGGCACGAGGAACGACACGTTCAGCACGTGTACCTTGTCGGGCAGGATGTGGTTCTTGAACTGGTCCTGGAACACCATGATCGTGTCGTAGGCCAGCGAGCCGCAGATCAGCGCAGACATTCGTCGTCCGTTGGGGCCGGGAACATGCCGGCGGCGCGCGATTCTCGCAGAGCCGGGGAATGGGGAACAGGGATTCGGGAATGGAACCCGCGAAATCGCGCGATGCGCTCTTCCCGTTCCCTTTTCCCCATTCCCGATTCTGCGTTTCTCTCCCACTTGCTGTCGCGCCGTGCGCGTCCGAAAAACCGTGCTTCCACAGGCATTTTTAACGCATTTCTCCTTGCCCGCCGAAGTCGCACTGACTAGACTGGCGCGCTTTTCTCATTCGACCCAATAAAACAAGGCTCGCGCCTCAGATGTTCAAAGGTTTACGCGGACTCTTCTCCAACGATCTCTCGATCGATCTCGGCACCGCCAACACGCTGATCTACGTCCGCGGGCAGGGCATCGTGCTCAACGAGCCCTCGGTCGTCGCGATCCGCCAGGATCGCGGGCCCGGCGGCCCGCGCTCGGTCGCGGCGGTCGGCGGCGACGCCAAGCGCATGCTCGGCCGTACGCC
>DASZWL010000279.1:0-2436 GCA_035546695.1 Rhodanobacteraceae bacterium
AGCCGCGGCGCGGAACAATGGACTGCGACCGCGTCGCGTTTCGCCGGCCATCATGCAGCGAAGCCGGTATGGAATGTTTCTACGGCAGCTCGAATCCGGCGCCGCGCAAAAGGTGCGCGAGCGCGATCAGCGGCAGGCCGATCAATGCCGTCGGATCGCTCGTCTCGATGCATTCGAACAGCGCGATGCCGAGGCCCTCGGACTTGAAGCTTCCGGCCGCGTCGAGCGGGCTCTCGCGATCGACGTAGCGCACGATCTCTTCTTCCGTCAGCTCGCGGAACACGACCACGGTGCGATCGACGGCGATCTCGGTCAACATCGAATCGTCGCGGCGCCGCGACGCGACGCCGACGGCCGTATGGAACACGACCCGGCGTCCGGAGCTCGCGACGAGTTGCTCGATCGCTTTATCGCGCGATCCGGGTTTGCCGATCGCGTGCCCGTCGAGCTCGGCAACCTGATCGCTGCCGATCACGCACGCGCCGCTGTGCCTGTCGGCGACGGCAAGCGCTTTCAGGCAGGCGAGCCGCTCGGCGAGCTCGATTGGCGACTCGCCGATGGCGGCTGTTTCGTCGATGTCGGGCGCGACGACGCGGAAGTCGCAGACGAGCCGTGCCAAGAGCTCGCGCCGATAGCGCGACGTCGATGCAAGGATCAGTTCGGGCGACACGGTCAGGACGAGGCGTCGGCAGCGCGGACGGCCTGCGCCGCACGCGCCGCGTCGAGCTCTTCGCGGACGTCGGCGAGCCGGGCGAGCTGCGTCGCGAGGCCGGCTTTCGCGCCGGCGAGCGCATTGCGCGCCGATTCGAGCTCGGCCATCGTCGCGCTCGCGGCGTGCTCCTTGAGCCAGAGCCGGTGCGAGAGCAGATCGCGCAGCGCAGCCTGCACCTGCGGCTCGGCGACCAGCGTCGCGCGCGCCGACAGTTGCGCCGACGGCGGCAGCGTCGCGACGAGCGCGGGGATCTCGCGAAGCCGCGCGCGGCATTCGTGAAGCTCGCGCTCGAGCGCGTCGGCCTCGTCCATGATCGCGGCGAGGAGCTGCGGGCGCCGGCGCAGGCGCCGCTCGCGCAGCCAGAGTGCCGCGAGCAGCAGGGCGAGGACGAGCGTGGTGACGAGGTACGTCAAGCGGTCGGTTCTCCTTCGCTGCAAGTCTGCCGTGCCGGCATCGAGCGCCGCAAACCGGCCCGCTTCGGAGGCGCAGCCGGCAGGTTGACAGCGCAAGACCCGCCCCCTACCATCGCGCGCCCATGTCACCGGCCCTGCCCGAACGCGTGGACGCGTCGCGCATGGTGCAGGCGCGCCGGATCTTCCAGGGTACCTTGCCGCTGGCCTCGCTCGGCCGTCTCCGCACGAGCCTCGCCGAGGCCCGTGGCGATGTGGAGTACGATCTCGAGTTCGGCAAGGACGAGCTCGGCATCGCGTTCCTCGCGGTGCGCGCCGCGGCGGATTTGCCGCTGACGTGCCAGCGTACGCTCGAGGTGTATAACGAACCGGTGAAAATCGACCAGCGTCTCGGGCTGGTCGCGGACGAAAGCGAAGAAGCGGCGTTGCCTCCGGGCTACGAGGCGCTGCTGATTCCGGACGGCACGCTCGATCCCGCCGCCGTGATCGAGGACGAGCTGATCCTCGCGCTGCCGGTGGTCCCGATGAAACCCGGCGCGCCGCTCGAATGGAAGGACGAGGCATCGGGCGCGGACGAGAGCGAGCCTGCGACACCGTTCGCTGCGCTGGCGAGCCTCAGGAACAAGAAGACAACGTAAGGGCGGCCCGGACGGCGGCTCGAAAGCGGAACGGAATTCCGCGCGCAATCGACGATTTCACTGGAGTCATGTCATGGCAGTCGCCAAGAGTCGCAAATCCCCCTCCCGTCGCGGCATGCGCCGCGCTCACGACGCGCTGTCGGCGAAGCAGCTTTCGACCGATCCGACCTCGGGCGAGGTGCATCTGCGCCATCACGTCACGAAGGACGGCTATTACCGCGGCAAGAAGGTCATCGACACGAAGTCGCCGGTGCAGGACGAGGATTGACCCTCGCGCATCGCGTTTCGTGGGCTTGAATCGCGGCTGACGCTGTTCCCGCACGGATAGCGGCTTCAGCCGCGGCGCCGTTTCTTGCAGCGGCCCGCTTTTCTTGCGGCGGCCGCTTCGCCGGGAGACTCCACTGATCTACTCACGCATCGCCGGCACCGGCAGCTATCTGCCGGAAAAGGTCGTCACCAACGCCGATCTCGAGAAACTCGTCGACACTACCGACGAGTGGATCGCCTCGCGCACCGGCATCCGCGAACGCCGCCGCGCGGCCGACGGCGAGACGACCGGCGATCTTGCGTTCTACGCAGCGACGCACGCGCTCGAGGCGGCCGGCGCCAAGGCGAGCGAGATCGATCTCATCGTGCTCGGCACGACGACGCCCGACCTCATTTTTCCGTCGACGGC
>DASZWL010000280.1:0-1844 GCA_035546695.1 Rhodanobacteraceae bacterium
GGCCAGGATGGCCCGTCAGCCGAACCCCGGCCGCACGTAGCGAACCCGGCGAAGCCGGGCGCGGCACCGAGGGCGTGTTCTCTTTGGTGACTTTCTCTTGCACGAGCAAGAGAAAGTCACGCGCCGGCCAGGATGGCCGGCAAGACCCACACGGACGTGAGTCGGTTTTCGCGTCAGCGTTACAGAGACAGAAAGATCAAAGAGCCCAACGGCGAACCCAGAGCGCCCTCACCCTGCCCTCTCCCGCAAGCGGGAGAGGGGAAAGCTGAGCTGCCGACCGAATCAAGAAGAGAAGTGCAAGCGAAAACAAACAAAACAGAAGCGCAAGCTACCGCCCAAGTGCCGGCGTCAGCTCCGGCGCAATCGCCTTCACCATCGCATCGACAACTTTGATGTTGCCCGCGAGCAGATTGCCGCTCGACGGTATCCCTTCGCGGCCGGCGAAATCGCAGTAGCGTCCGCCGGCTTCGCGGACGAGCAGCACGCCGGCGGCCATGTCCCACGGCTTGAGGCCGATCTCGTAGAAACCGTCGATGCGCCCTGCCGCGACGTACGCGATGTCGAGCGCGGCCGAGCCCGTGCGGCGGATGTCCTCGGCCTCGGCGAGCAGCGCGCGCGTCATGCCGATCTGCGCGTCGAGATGCGCGCGCTGGCGGAACGGAAATCCGGTCGCGAGCAGCGCGCCGGCGAGCCCCTCGCGCTTGCCGACGCGCATGCGCCGGTCGTTGAGGAATGCGCCGTCGCCCTTGCTCGCCGTGAAGAGCTCGCTGCGCAGCGGATCGAGCACGACGCCGACGATCGGATCGCCGTGCTCGAGCAGCGCGATCGACACCGAGAAATGCGGAAATCCGCGCAGGTAATTGTGCGTCCCGTCGAGCGGATCGATGACCCACGTGCTCTTGCTCTTGCTCTTGCCGGCCGCGCCCGATTCCTCGGCCAGGATCGCGTGCGCGGGATAGGCGCGTTTCAATTCACGTATGATCTCGGCTTCGGCCAGCCGATCGACTTCCGAGGCGAAATCGAGCTGCTGCTTCTCGACCACCGCGAGGCCTTCCAGGCGATTCATGTGACGCAGGATGATCTGGCCGGCGGCGCGCGCGGCGCGCACCGCCACGTTGACGGCGGGTCTGGACATGCGATTCCGCTCTGCGGGTTTGCGAAAGAACGCGCGCGGAATCGTGCCCGCGCGGGGCGCGCAGCGTATCAGATCGACCGGCCTCGACCAAACGCGACCGCGATCGCCCGATGAATGACGACGCCGGCGCCTCGCGCGCTTCCGCCCGCATCCGCTTCGTGCTCGTGCGCACTTCGCATCCCGGCAACATCGGCGCGGCGGCGCGCGCGATCCGCACGATGGGCATGCGCCGGCTTTCGCTGGTCGCGCCGCATGCGTTCCCGCACGCCGAGGCGAGCGCGCTCGCGGCGGGCGCCGACGACGTGCTCGCGGAAGCCGTCATCGCGACGGATCTTTCGGACGCGATCGCGGATTGCGGGCTCGTGCTCGGCGCGACCGCGCGACGGCGCGACGTACCGATGGAGGAGCTCGATCCGCGCGCCGCCGCCGCACGCGTCCTTGCCGCGGCGCGCGCGGGCGAGGAGGTCGCGCTCGTGTTCGGCAACGAGCGTATCGGCCTCGAGAACGAGGACATCCGGCACTGCCACGCGGCGGTCCTGATCCCGAGCGACCCGGCGTTTCCGTCGCTGAATCTCGCCCAGGCCGTGCAGGTGCTCGCCTACGAAGTGCGCATGGCCGAGCTGGCCGGCGCGATGCCGCTGCCGGAGCAGAAGCGCGACCCGCCTGCGGCGAGCGCGGACATGGACGCGTTCTTCGATCACCTCGCCCG
>DASZWL010000281.1:0-11455 GCA_035546695.1 Rhodanobacteraceae bacterium
CGAATCCCAGGCGGCCGAGCACGTAGGCGGCGAACGGCGGCGTCAGCGCGCTCGAGGAAAGACTGCCGGATTCGCCGCCTCTCGGACGCGATGCGCCCGACATGCCCGTGAAGACGACGCGGCGCAGCTTGCCCGCGCCGCTCAAGACTTCCGCGCTCATGATGCCCCCGCACGCGAATGCACGCGCGAGTAGCCTAGCGCGCGCGTCGGAACAAACCGTGACGCAGCCCGCTCAATCCTGCGATCGGATTGCCGCGATGATCAGCTCACGTCAGCTTGCAAGGACGCTGCGTCCGCGGTCGATGCCGTAATACGCGATGCCGGCCGACTCGATCGCCTTCGGCTCGAAGATGTTGCGGCCGTCGAAGAGCACCGGCTCGCGCAGCGACGTGCGCAAGCGATCGAGATCGGGGCTGCGGAACGCCTTCCATTCGGTGACGACGACGAGCGCGTCGGCGCCTTCCAGCGCCGCGTACGGATCCTCGCAGAGCGAAAGATCGGCGCGCTCGCCGTAGATGCGCCGCGCCTCTCCGTTCGCTTCGGGATCGTATGCGCGCACACGCGCGCCGGCGTTCCATAGCGCTTCGAGCAGAGTGCGGCTCGGCGCTTCGCGCATGTCGTCCGTGTTCGGCTTGAACGCGAGTCCCCAGAGGGCGATCGTGCGTCCGGCGAGATGCCCTTCGAAATGGCGCTCGACCAGCGCGAAGAGCTTGCGCTTCTGCGCCGCGTTCACGGCCTCGACCGCGTCGAGCAGCTGCGGCGCGTGGCCGTGCGCGCGCGCGGTGTACGCGAGCGCTTTCACGTCCTTCGGGAAGCACGAACCGCCGTAACCGGCGCCCGGATAGATGAAGTGGTAGCCGATGCGCGGATCCGAACCGATGCCGCGCCGCACCTGCTCGACGTCGGCGCCGACCTGCTCGGCGATGTTCGCGATCTCGTTCATGAAGCTGATCTTCGTCGCGAGCATCGCGTTCGCGGCGTACTTCGTAAGCTCGGCCGATCGCACGTCCATCTGCACGATGCGCTCGTGATTGCGGTTGAACGGCGCGTAGAGCGTCTTCAGGGCCTCGACCGCGCGCGGGCTGTCGGCACCGATGATGATGCGGTCGGGACGCATGCAGTCCTGCACGGCGTCGCCTTCCTTGAGGAACTCGGGATTCGAGACCACGTCGAACGCGATCTCGGCACCGCGCACGGCAAGCTCGCCCGCGATCGCGGCGCTCACCGAATCGGCCGTGCCGACCGGCACGGTCGATTTGTTGACGACGACCGCCGGCCTCGTCAGCGAACGGCCGATCGTGCGCGCGACTTCGAGCACGTGCGTCAGATCCGCGCTGCCGTCCTCGTCGGGCGGCGTGCCGACCGCGATGAAGACGATCTGCGCGTGCGCCATCGCGGCGTGGGCGTCGGTCGTGAACCTGAGGCGTCCGCTGCGGTGATTCGACTTGACGAGCGGTTCGAGGCCGGGCTCGTAGATCGGAATCTCGCCGCGCTCCAGACGCGCGATCTTGGCGGCGTCGACGTCGACGCAGACGACGTCGTTGCCGACCTCGGCGAGGCAGGTTCCGGTCACGAGTCCGACATAGCCGGTGCCGAAAATCGTTACGCGCATGACGGGATTTCCTTCGATTCTTTTCCGACGTCGTTTCCCGCGAAAGCGGGAATCCATTGTCCGTCACGAAAAGTCGGATTCCCCCTTTCGCGGGAATGACGTCTCGTTGGCACGAGCCGGTGCGAATCCGGCCTGGAAACGAAAAAGGCGCGCCGAAGTATGGCGCGCCTTTTCGATCGTAACAGCGACGGTCAGTGCTTGACGGCGTCCTTCTTCGGTGCTGCCGCCGGCTTCTTCGCATCGGCCGGCTTCGCCGGTTCGGCGCTCTTGCCTGCTGCCGGCTTCGCCGCGTCCTCGATGCCGAGCAGCTCGACTTCGAAGATCAGCGTCGCGTTCGGACCGATCGGGCCCGGCGCGTTCTCGCCGTATGCGAGATTCGCCGGCACGAAAAGCTTGTACTTCGAACCGACCGGCATCAGCTGAAGACCTTCGCTCCAGCCCTTGATGACGCCGTTCAGCGGGAACGTCGCCGGCTGGCCGCGATCGTAGGAGCTGTCGAACTTCGTGCCGTCGATCTTCGTGCCGAGATAGTTGACCTTGACCGTGTCGGTCGCCTTCGGCTTCGGACCGGTGCCTTCCTTCTCGACTTCGTACTGCAGGCCCGAAGCCGTCGTCTTCACGCCAGACTTCGATTTGTTCTTCGCGAGGAACGCCTCGCCTTCGGTCTTGTTCTTCTCGGCTGCGGCCTTCTGCTCGGCGACGCGCTTGGCCTGCATCTGCTGCATGTAGGCCTGGCGCACCTGCAGCGCTTCCTCCTGAGTCAGCGAGGTCTTCTCGCCTTTCAGCGTCTGCTCGAGCGCCTGCTCGACGACCTTGATGTCGATGTCGTCCTTGATCTGCGTCAGGCCGCGGCCGATGTCCATGCCGACCATCGTGCTGATCTTGTTCTTGTCGATCGCGACGGGCGGCTTGGCGTCCTTGGCCGGTGCGATGGCCGGCGTGGCCGGCTTCTTGGCCGGTTCGTCAGCGGCGCTGGCGACACCGAGAACCGCTGCGAGAGCGGCCGCAAGAAGACTCTGTTGCACGAAACGCGTCATGTTTGCTCCTGGGGGATGCGAATGTGTGTGATGCGGTCACGATGCCCATCGGCGCAGCCGCGCGCCGGGCGGACCGACCATGCGGGGCGGCGTATTTTGGACGTGGCCAATCGCCTTGGCAAACGCCCTCCCACGCCGCCGGTCGATCGTGGGCCTCTCAGAACGCATTGGCGTTGTCGAGTTCCCTGAGATCGTTTGATGTTCAGCGATGTATCGGTACCCGGAAAGCCTGACTGCTCTCCGATGACCGGTTTGCGGTACCGGCTTTCTCCGATCCGGGACCAAGGCTACCTAAGGGTGTTGACATCTCCAGATATGGTGTTATAGTCAACTACAACACTACTTCATCGAGCACCTACGCAGGAGCTTGTCATGCAGACCCGTCTGGTCCCGATTCTGTTGCTGGCAGCGATGCTATACGCGCTGGGCGCGAGCGTTGCCAGCCTTTCCTCGTCGCCGCCGACGTATGCGAAAGCGGCCGCAGCAGTCCCCGCCGCGATCCCGGTACTGCCGACCGTCGTCGTCCGGCCTGAAGCCGTTTCGGCGCGCGAAGGGCTGCTGCTGCCGACGATCACCGTACGCCCGAGCGCCGGCGAGCTTGCCGCCGCACGATCGTCCGACATCGCCTCGGGCAGCGGCGGCACCGTCGTCGCGTTGCAGTCGATCGGCGGCGCCCAGAGGTCGGGGCTGGACATGCCCTACTACTCTTTCGGCAAGTCTTCGTATCGCCTGCGCAAGGAATGATCATGACCATTGCGTGGAACGACTCGACGCCGATCTATCGCCAGCTGCGCGACCGCGTGGTGGCGATGATCCTCGACGGCGTCCTGAAGCAGGGTGATGCGCTGCCGTCGGTGCGCCAGGTCGCGGCGGATTTCCAGATCAACCCGATCACCGTATCCAAGGCGTATCAGGAGCTGGTCGACGAGAATCTCGTGGAGAAACGACGGGGGCTTGGCATGTATGTCACCGAAGGCGCGCGCAGTGCGCTGATGAAATCCGAACGCGACCGCTTCCTGTCCGAGGAATGGCCGGCGCTGTACGCGCGGCTGACGCGGCTCGGTCTCTCGTTGCCCGAGCTCATCGCGCACAGCCGCGACGAGGAGGCGAAATGAGCGCCGCCATCATCCACGCGCGCCATCTCTCGAAGTCCTACGGCGCGACGAAAGCCCTCGACGACGTCAGCTTCGACATCGAGGCCGGGCGCATCGTCGGCCTGATCGGACCGAATGGCGCCGGCAAGACGACCGCGCTGAAGGCGATCCTCGGCCTCGTCGATTTCGACGGCGAGCTCAGCGTGCTCGGCTTCGATCCGCGCCGCGAGCGCGCCAAACTCATGGAAGAGGTCTGCTTCATCGCCGACGTCGCCGTGCTGCCGCGCTGGATCAAGGTCGGCGAGGCGATCGAGTTCGTCGCCGGCGTGCATCCGCGGTTCTCGCGCGCGAAGTGCGAGGCGTTCCTCGCGAAGACGAAGATCACGCCCGGAATGCGCGTTCGCGAGCTCTCGAAGGGCATGATCGTGCAGCTCCATCTCGCGCTCGTCATGGCGATCGACGCGAAGCTCCTCGTGCTCGACGAGCCGACGCTCGGCCTCGACATCCTCTATCGCAAGTCGTTCTACGAATCGCTGCTCTCGGATTACTTCGACGAGAACAAGACGATCATCGTGACGACGCACCAGGTCGAGGAGATCGAGCACATCCTGACCGACCTCGTCTTCATCCGCGACGGCAAGATCGCGCTCGCGGCGACGATGGACGAAGTCGGCGAGCGCTACGCCGAAGTCATGGTCAACCCGGACAAGGCCGACGCCGCGCGCGCGCTGAAGCCGCTCAACGAGCGCACGATCTTCGGCAAGTCGATCTTCCTCTTCGACGGCATCGAACGCGCGCGCCTCGCCGCGCTCGGCGAGCTGCACAAACCGAGCGTCGCCGACCTCTTCGTCGCGACGATGAAAGGAACCTACGCATGAACAACCTGCCTCTCCTGCTCAAGCGCGAGTACTGGGAGCACCGCGGCGGCTTCTTCTGGGCGCCGCTCTGGGTCTGCGCCGCGATCCTGATCGTGACCGTGCTCGGCATCCTCAGCGCCGAGGTGTTCAACTCGCACGCGAACGTCCATGTGGGCTTCTCGCTCAGCGAGCTGCAGGATCACATCAAGTCGAGCGATCTCGCCGAAGCCGGCAACGCGCTCGACATGGCGCAGCTGATGTTCGGCGCGATGACCTGCATCAGCCTTTTCTTCGTGCTGTTCTTCTATCTGCTCGGCGCTCTTTACGACGACCGGCGCGACCGCAGCGTCCTATTCTGGAAATCGCTACCGATCACCGATACCGCGACGGTCGGCTCGAAAGTGCTGAGCGCGATGCTCGTCGCGCCGCTGCTCGCGTTCGCGATCTCGACCGTCGCCTACGTCGTGTTCCTCGTGCTGGTCTGCCTCTGGGCGGGCATGCACGGTGTCAACGCGCTGCCGGCCGTTCTCGCGGCGCATCCGTTCGGCATGTTCTGGCGGCTCCTGCTGACGGTTCCGGTCGACGCGCTGTGGGCGCTGCCGACGATCGGCTGGCTGCTCTTCTGGTCCGCTTACGCGCGCAGCAAGCCGTTCCTCTGGGCGGTGATCCTGCCGATCGTCGCGGTCGTGCTGAACGCCTGGTTCGGCTGGCTCGGCCTGCCGCACGTCGGCGGCGAGATCGCGCTGAAGACCGTCGTCGGCCGCCTGCTGCTGAGCGTCATGCCGGGCTCGTGGATCAACGCCGGCGGCAGCGGCTTCGGCGCGCGCCACTTCTCGTTCGGCGACGACGAGCACGTGCTGACGAGCTTCGACCCGAGCCACGTCTACGGCGTGCTCGCGACGCCGAACCTCTGGATCGGCATCATCGCCGGCGCGGCGCTGATCGCGGGCGCGATATGGTTCCGACAGCGGCGGATCGAGACGGCGAGCTGATCGCGAGGAAATCACACACGCAAAAAAAGGGCCGCTCGATGCGGCCCTTTTCGTACCGATACGAAAACTCATCGGATCGTATCGCTGATGACCTTGTACTTGTTGCCGTCCTTCTGAAGCCCGGTCTGACCGAGATCGAGCGTGCCGGTCAGCCAGAAGCGCGACAGCGCCGCGCCCTCGCGCCGCACGACGACCGCGACGCCCTTGCCGACGTAGACGATGTCGCCGACGCGAAGTTTCTCGACCGCGATCGCACCGCCGATCGCATGGCCGTCGTTGTAGTCGTGCTCGAACGTCGCCCGCACCGGCGAGTTTTCGGCCGGCACGGACGCGACGAGCGACTTCGCCTCTTCCGCGCGCTCGTCACGCAGCGAATAATTGCTGCCGCGGATCGCCTCGATGACCTGATAGCGGTTCGGACCGAGCTCCTTCAGCTCGGTGCGGCGCAGGTCCAGCTCGCCTTCGAGCCAGAACATGCGCGGGCGCAGGCTCTCGCGGCGCACGACCGCGCGCACCGGCCCGTCGACGAAGATGAAATCGCCGACGACGAGGTTCGTCACGGACAGCGGGCCGTCGGCCTCGCGTCCGCTGTTGAGCGACTGCTCCATGCGCTTGCGGATCGCCGCCTCGTCCACCTTCGCCGACTTCTCGGCTTTCGCAGCGACAGCAGGCGCCGGCGTGACCGCGGGTGTCGAAGTGACAGCGGGCGCCGGAGCAACCGTGCGCGGTGGCGCCGTGACGACGGGCGCGGGCGCAGGTTCCGGTACCGGCAGCGTCGGCTTCGGTCCCGGAACCTCGACCGGCACGCGATCGGCCGTCGCGCGCGGCGCGGGCTTCGGCTCCGGCGGGGGCGCAGGTTTCGGTTCCGGCTTCGGCTGAGGCTTCGGCTCGGCCTTGGGCTCGGGTTTCGGCGGCTCCGCCGGCTTGTCCTCGACGCGGATCAGCACGTTCTCGTAGAAGCCATCCTTCAGCACGAGATCGGCCGTGCCGCCGGCGCGGATCTTCGCGGCGATCTTCGCGTGCCATTCCTTCGGTGCCGTCACGACGACGCGCCTGCCCGACTTCGCCGCGTCACGGCCGACCGCAGCGAACCGCGCGTCGCCCGCGCCGGAGTGGAAATCCGCGCCGGAAACATCGACGTTCTGCTGCGCGAACACCGGAGCCGCAGCAAGCGCCGCGGCCAGCAACCACTTACGTCCTTTCATTTCGATTTGCCCCATTCTCAAATCGCCGCGGCAGCACGCGTCGCCGTCGGCTTGCGATGATCCGCCGCCCGGCGCGCACAGAGGCCGAGCGACGTGCAAAAAGACTCGCGACCGGCGATTCTCGTCGCGACCGGCCGGTCGGCATGTGCCAGAGGCCACGCCGCAGTGCGCAACGCCTCACGCTTTCGCGTTCAGGCGTGCAGGCGAAGCGATTGCGCTCAGCCGCCGGCGGAGCCGCCATGGATGCCGCCCTTCGTCAGCGCCTGCGCGTCGAGGAGGCGCGATAGCTCCTTGCGCGAAAGCCCCGTCGTCTCGAGCGCGACGTCGAGAATCGGCCGGCCTTCCTTATATGCCCGCTTCGCCGTCGCGGCGCCGAGCTCGTAGCCGATGACCGGATTCAGCGCCGTCACGAGGATCGGATTGCGGTCGAGCGCTTCCTTGATGCGATCCGTGCGCACCTTGAAGCCGGCGATCGCCTGGTCGGCGAGAAGCCGCACCGAGTTCGCGAGGATCGCGATCGACTGCAAGAGATTCAGCGCGATGACCGGCAGCATGACGTTGAGCTGGAAATTGCCGCTCTGCCCGGCGATCGTGATCGTCGCGTCGTTGCCGATGACCTGCGCAGAGACCATCGTCACCGCTTCGGGAATGACCGGATTGACCTTGCCCGGCATGATCGACGAGCCCGGCTGCAGCGCCGGCAACTCGATCTCGCCGAGACCCGCGAGCGGACCCGAGTTCATCCAGCGCAGGTCGTTCGCGATCTTCATCAGGCTGCACGCGAGCGTCTTCAGCTGGCCCGACATCTCGACGGCGGCATCCTGCGCGCTGATGCCTTCGAAGTAGTTCTCGGCCGATTCGAAACGGACGCCGGTCATGCGCGTCAATTCCTTCGCGATCGCAGGACCGAGCTTCGCGTCGGCGTTGATGCCGGTGCCGACCGCCGTGCCGCCCTGCGGCAGGCGACGCAGGCGCTTCAGCGCATCGCCGATGCGCTCGATGTCCGAGCGGATCTGCGCGGCCCAGCCGCCGAGCTCCTGGCCGAACGTGACCGGCATCGCGTCCATCAGATGCGTGCGGCCGGTCTTCGCGACGTTGCGAAGCTCGCGCGCGCGGCGCTCGAGCGTCTTGCGCAAATGCTCGAGCGCCGGCAGCAGGCGCTCGCTGACGCCGAGCGCGGCGCTCAACTGGATCGCCGTCGGAATGACATCGTTCGACGACTGCCCGTTGTTGACGTCGTCGTTCGGATGCACCTTCGTGCCGGACATCGCGGCGACGTGCGCGATGACCTCGTTCGCATTCATGTTCGACGACGTGCCGGAGCCCGTCTGGAACACGTCGATCGGAAAATGCGCATCGAACTCGCCCGCCGCGACGCGCTCGGCCGCCTTGCGGATCGCCTTCGCCTTCGTCTTCGGAAGATGCCCGAGATCGGCGTTCGCCTGCGCCGCCGCGGACTTGATGAGGCCGAGCGCGCGAATGAACTCGCGCGGCATCCGGAGGCCGGAGATCGGAAAATTGTCGACCGCGCGCTGCGTCTGCGCGCCGTACAGCGCCTTCGCCGGCACTTTGAGCTCGCCCATGCTGTCGCGCTCCGTTCGGTAGTCGCTCATCGTTGCCTCGATGGAATGGAATGCAGATCGGCAATTATAGCGGTGGGCTGTAAACTATTATCGCAACCGCCAATGACATTCCGTTCTCCCGCTTGCGGGAGAAGGTGCCGGCAGGCGGATGAGGGAACACTTGAGATGCCGTTTCAAGCCCTCTCACCCGCGCCTTCGGCGCGGCCTCACCCGCAAGCGGGAGAGGCGATTGCACGTTGATACACAGGACCACGATGCCGCACAGCGCGCTCACAGCCTTGTCACCGCTCGACGGCCGCTACGCGGCGAAAGTCGAGCGCTTGCGTCCGATCTTCAGCGAGTACGGGCTCATGAAGCGTCGCGTGCTCGTCGAGGTGCGCTGGCTGCTCGCGCTCGCGGACGAAGCCGGAATCGCCGAAGTCGCACCGTTCTCGCCGGCCGCGCGCGCGACGCTCGAAGCGATCGCACGCGATTTCTCCGAGGACGACGCCGCGCGCATCAAGGCGATCGAGCGCACGACGAACCACGACGTCAAGGCCGTCGAATATTTCATCAAGGAGCGCATCGCCGGCGACGCCGAGCTCGCGAAGGCCAGCGAATTCGTGCATTTCGCCTGCACGAGCGAGGACATCAACAACCTCGCCTACGCGCTGATGCTGCGCGACGCGCGCGCCGATGCGCTCTTGCCGGCGCTCGACGCCGTGATCGCGAAGCTGCGCGATCTCGCGCATTCGCTCGCCGTGCAGCCGATGCTTTCGCGCACGCACGGCCAGACTGCCTCGCCGACGACGCTCGGTAAGGAGATCGCGAACTTCGTCGCGCGGCTCGATCGCCAGCGAAGGCAGATCGCGGACGTCGAGATCGCCGGCAAGATCAACGGCGCCGTCGGCAATTACAACGCGCACGCGATCGCATATCCCGACGTCGACTGGCCGGGATTCTCGCGCCGCTTCGTCGAATCGCTCGGTCTTCAATGGAACGCATACACGACGCAGATCGAGCCGCACGATGGGATCGCCGAGCTCGGAGATGCAATCCGCCGCGCGAACACCGTGCTGATCGACTTCGCGCGCGACGTCTGGGGCTACATCTCGCTCGGTTACTTCCGCCAGGCGCTGAAAGCCGGCGAAGTCGGCTCGTCGACGATGCCGCACAAGGTCAATCCGATCGACTTCGAGAACGCCGAAGGCAATTTCGGGATCGCCAACGCGCTGTTCGGCCATTTCTCCGAGAAGCTGCCGATCTCGCGCTGGCAGCGCGATCTCACCGACTCGACGGTGCTACGCGCGCTCGGCACCGCGTTCGGCCACACGATCGTCGCGCTCGATGCGCTCTCGCGCGGCATCGGCAAGCTCCAGCCCGATCCCGCGCGGCTCGCGGCCGATCTCGACGCGAGCTACGAAGTGCTCGCCGAAGCCGTGCAGACCGTCATGCGCCGCTACGGACTGCCCGAGCCGTACGAACAACTCAAGGCGCTGACGCGCGGCGAGCGCATCACGCGCGAGTCAATGACGAAATTCATCGGGGGTCTTGCGCTTCCCGACGACGCGAAGCAGCGCCTGCTCGCGCTGACTCCTGCGACGTATACCGGCGTCGCCCGCAAGCTGGCCGAAGAAATCTAGCGCACGCGCGAAACGTGATCGAAGTCCGCGCGAGCGCGAAGCAGCTTCTCGGCATGCCGCCCGCGCGGTTCCTGCGCGACTGCTGGCAGAAGCGTCCGCTGCTGGTGCGCGGCGCGTTTCCGTCATTCGCCGATCCGTTGACGCCTGACGATCTCGCGGGCCTCGCCTGCGAGCCGTCGGCGCTCGCGCGCATCGTCGTGCACGACGCGCGGCGCGATCGCTGGAAGCTGCGCACGGGACCGTTCGATCCGAGTGATTTCGCGCGTCTGCCGAAGCGCGACTGGACGCTGCTCGTGCAGGACGTCGACAAATGGGATGCCGACGTCGCGGCCTTGCTGCCGTCGTTCTCGTTCCTGCCGCGCTGGCGCATCGACGACGTCATGGTGAGCTACGCAGTCGACGGCGGCTCGGTCGGCGCGCACGTCGACCAGTACGACGTCTTCCTGCTGCAAGGGCTCGGCCGGCGCCGCTGGCGCATCAGCACCGATCCGCATGCTCCGAAGGAGACGCGCGACGACGCCGAGATCAAACTGCTGCGATCGTTCGATTCGACGCACGAGTGGGTGCTCGAGCCCGGCGACATGCTGTATCTCCCGCCCGGCGTGCCGCATCACGGTGTCGCGATCGGCGAGTGCATGACCTATTCGGTCGGCATGCGCGCGCCGTCGCGCGCCGAGCTGCTGATCGATTTCGCGGAGACGTTCGCGGCGGAGTGGCCGGAGGAATTGCGCTTCGGCGATGCCGATCTCGCGCCGGCGAACGGCGACGGCGAGATCGACGACCATGCGTTCGAGCGCATTCTCGCGGCGATGCCGTGGCTGCGTCTGGACGAAACGAAAAAACGAGAGCGCGTAGGGAAAACAGACGGCTGTTCGGGTAACGTCGACACGTCGCTGCTTCGTACGTGGTTCGCTTCGTTCATCACGCGCTATCGCAGTGCGCTTTCCGCCGTACCGCGTCCGCGGAAGATCACCGACGCCGAGCTCGCGCGCGCCGATGCTGCGAACGCCGAGATCGTCCTCAATCCGTGGTCGCGCGCCGCGTGGCTGCGCGACGGCCGCGACGCGCGCCTGTTCGTTGCCGGCACCGAGTTGCGCTCGTCGATCGCATTTGCGCGACGGATCGCCGTCGGCGCCGCGTTCCCGCTTGCCGAAGTTGCCACGCCGCGCGATCGTGACGCGTTGCGCCGACTGATCGACCTCGGCCATGTCAGCCTCGCGAAACCCGCGCGACGGAGCCGCCGATGATCCGCGACGATCTCATCCTCGATTCCTTCCGCATCGAGCCCGCCGACTGGACGACCGATTACGACGCGCTCCGCTCCGTGCGCGATCCGGTGTTCGTCGACGAGCAGAACGTGCCGATCGAGGACGAGATCGACGCGCAGGATCCGCTGTCGAAGCATGTCATCGCTCGCGACATGAACGACATTCCGATCGGCACCGGCCGGCTC
>DASZWL010000282.1:0-1579 GCA_035546695.1 Rhodanobacteraceae bacterium
CTGATGATCGAGCTGCACCTGATCGCGCTGATTCCGCTCGCCGCCGTGATCATGTCGCGCGGTCTGTTCGCACGCTCGTAGGTCGTCGCAGGTTGACGAGCACGAGCGCGGCCGAGATGACGACGATGCCGGCGCTCTCGATGCGCGAAGGTCGCTCGCCGAGCAGGAGCCACGCGAAGCCGATGCCGGCGATCGGGATCACTAGGCTCGAGAGTCCCGCGACGTTCGCCGGCAGCCGCTCGACGACGTAAGTCCAGAGCAGCCATGCAAGGCCCGAAGACAACACGGCGTTATACGCGAGCGCGGCGACGAAGAACGGTGTCCACGCGATCGGCCGCTCGTTCGCGACGATCGCGATCGCGATCAGCACGATCGTGCCGATCAGCATCTGCCACGCGGTCAGCGAAAGCGCGCGCACGCCGGTCCGCTGGAAGAGACGCTTCGACAGCACGACGCCGATCGCCCAGCAGACGCCGCCGGCGATCGCGAGAACGATGCTTTGCGCGTTGCCCAGCCCGTGCCAGGGTTCGATCACGAGCGCGAGCCCGATCGCGGCGCCGGCGAGGCCGAGCCACTGGCGCGGGCCCGGCCGCTCGGCGAGCACAAGCCACGCGAGCAGCACGACCCAGAACGGCATCGTGTACGCGAAGAGCGCCGTCTTGCCGGCTGCGCCGTCGACGAGCGCCCATTGCACGAGCGCCTGGAATCCCGCGGTCTGCGCGAGCCCGATCATCGCGGTCTCGCGAAGTGGCGGCGGCTTCAGCGATTCGCCGCGCACGACGAGCACGGCGAACAATACGAGCGTGCCGAGCGCGTAGCGCAGCGCCGAGAACGTGAACGGTCCCGAGTCGCGCAGCACTTCCTTCATCACGATCCAGTTGTAGCTCCAGATCAGCGTCAGGATCGCGAACGCGACCAGCGCGCCGCGGCGTGAGGCGGGATGTGCGTTCACGAGGAATCGGTGCGGCGCGCGACGCGCGAAGCCCCGTATGATACTGAACCGCCGACGGAGCCGACCGATGCGAGAAGACGAGCGGCAGCGCTGCAGCTGGGCTGGAACCGATGCCCGCATGCGCGCCTATCACGACATCGAATGGGGCGTGCCGCTGCACGAGGATCGCGCGCTGTTCGAATTCCTCTGCCTCGAAGGCGCGCAGGCCGGGCTTTCGTGGCGCACCGTGCTCGACAAGCGCGAGAACTACCGGCGCGCGTTCGGCGATTTCGACATCGCGCGCTGCGCACGACTCACCGACAGGCGCATCGAGACGCTGCTCGGCGACGCGGGCCTGATCCGCAATCGCATGAAGATCACGTCCGTGCGCGACAACGCGCGCGCCGCGCTCGCGGTCATCGACGAGCACGGCAGCCTCGATGCGTATCTCTGGTCGTTCGTCGACGGGGAGCCGATCCGGAACGCGTGGAAACGCAGCGGCGAAGTTCCCGCGACGACGCCGGTCTCCGACCGCATGAGCAAGGCGCTCTCGAAGCGCGGTTTCCGTTTCATCGGCTCGACGATCTGCTACGCGTTCATGCAGGCGACCGGCATGGTCGACGATCATCTCGTCGGCTGCTTTCGCCA
>DASZWL010000283.1:0-5237 GCA_035546695.1 Rhodanobacteraceae bacterium
CATGTCGACGATCGAAGAACTCAAGAAGGCCGCGCTCGATTACCACCGCAAGGCGCCGGCCGGGAAGATCAAGGTCACGCCGACGAAACCCGTGGTCACGCAGCGCGAGCTCTCGCTCGCGTATTCGCCCGGAGTCGCGGCCGCGTGCGAGGAGATCGTGCGCGACCCGCGCGAGGTCGCCTCGCTGACGACGCGCGGCAATCTCGTCGCGGTCATCACGAACGGCACCGCGGTGCTCGGGCTCGGCAACATCGGTCCGCTCGCGGCGAAACCCGTGATGGAAGGCAAGGGCATGCTGTTCCAGAAGTTCGCCGGCATCGACGTGTTCGACATCGAGGTTGCCGAGCACGACACCGACAAGCTCGTCGAGATCATCGCGAGCCTCGAGCCGACGTTCGGCGGCATCAATCTCGAGGACATCAAGGCGCCGGAGTGCTTCGAGGTCGAGAAGAAGCTGCGCGAGCGCATGAAGATTCCGGTGTTCCACGACGATCAGCACGGCACCGCGATCATCGTCGGCGCGGCCGTCTTGAACGCGCTGCGCGTCGCCGGCAAGGACATCGGCAGGGTCAAGCTTGTCTCGACCGGCGCCGGCGCGGCCGGCATCGCCTGCCTCGACATGCTGGTGAGCCTCGGCGTCAAACCGGAGAACGTCTGGGTCGCCGATCGCCTCGGCGTGGTCTGGAAAGGCCGCAAGGAGGAGATGGACCCGAACAAGTGCCGCTACGCGCGCGAGACGAGCGCGCGCGCGCTCGACGAGATCATCGACGGTGCCGACGTGTTCCTGGGTCTCTCCGCGCCGGGCGTGCTGAAGCCCGCGATGGTCGCGCGCATGGCCGAGCGGCCGGTGATCCTCGCGCTCGCGAACCCGACGCCGGAGATTCTTCCCGAAGAGGCGCGTGCCGTGCGCGCCGATGCGATCATCGCGACCGGGCGTTCGGATTATCCGAACCAGGTCAACAACGCGCTCTGTTTTCCATACATCTTCCGCGGCGCGCTCGACGTCGGCGCGACGACGATCAACGAACCGATGAAGATCGCGTGCGTCCATGCGATCGCCGAGCTCGCGCGCCGCGAGGCGAGCGACGTCGCGGCGCGCGCGTACGGCGGACAGATGCTTTCGTTCGGACCGGAATACCTGATCCCGCAGCCGTTCGATCCGCGCCTGCTCGTGCAGCTCGCGCCGGCGGTCGCGAAGGCGGCGATGGCTTCCGGCGTCGCGACGCGGCCGATCGAGGATCTTCGCGCGTATCGCGAGAAGCTCAACGCGTTCGTGTTCCGCACGACGCTCCTGATGAAGCCGGTGTTCGCGCGCGCGCAGGCCGATCCGAAGCGCGTCGTCTACGCCGAGGGCGAAGAAGAAACGGTGCTGCGCGCGGCGCAGCACGTCGTCGACGAAGGCATCGCGAGACCCATCCTGATCGGTCGCCCGGTCGTGATCGAGCAGCGCATAGAGCGGCTCGGCCTTCGTCTTCGGCCCGGCATCGATTTCGAGCTCTGCAACATCGAGAGCGATCCGCGCTTCAAGGATTACTGGACGCTCTATCACGAGCTGATGCAGCGCCACGGCGTCACGCCGGACAGCGCGAAGGCGATCGTGCGTTCGCGCGCGACGGTGATCGCCGCGCTGATGGTCCGCCGCGGCGAAGCGGACGCGCTGATCTGCGGTCTCGTCGGCCGCTACCAGAAGAAGCTCGCGTATCTTTCCGGCATCCTGCCGATGGACGAGGGCGTACGCCATTTCTCGGCGATGAGCGCCGTCTTCAACGACAAGGGCGTCTGGTTCTTCGTCGACACGCACGTCGCGGTCGATCCCGACGCGGAGTGCCTCGCCGCGGCCGCCGAGCAGGCGATCATCCGGCTGAAGCTCTTCGGCATCGTGCCGAAGGTGGCCGCGCTCTCGCATTCGAACTTCGGCAGTCACGACAATCCGAGTGCGGCGAAGATGCGGCGCGTCGTCGAGATCCTGCGCGAGCGCGTGCCGAAGGTCGAGATCGAGGGCGAGATGCACGCCGACGCCGCGCTCAACGAGGACGTGCGCACGCGGCTCTTTCCGAACTCGAAACTCAAAGGGACGGCTAACCTCTTCGTCTGCCCGAACATGGACGCGGCGAACATCGCGTTCAACATCACGCGCGCGATGACCGACGGCGTCGTGCTCGGACCGATCCTGATGGGCTCGGCGCGTCCCGCGCACGTGCTGACGCCGGCGGCGACCGTGCGGCGTGTCTTCAACATGACTGCGCTCGCCTGCGTCGAGGCGCAGATCCGCGAGCAGGCTCCCGCTCGCAGCGCCGGCACAGGCTGATCCCGGCGGAACGCGCAAAACGAAAACGGCCGGATCGCTCCGGCCGTTTTCGCGTCGATTGTCGAACGCCTCAGCGCTGTCGCGAGCGCCGCCAGGCGAATGCGACGAACCCGAGCAGCACGACGAGCGCGGCGAGCATCGCCGGCGAGAGCGCCGGTAGCGGAACCGCAGGTGCGGGCGGCGGTCCGCCGCCGCCGCCGCCGGGCGTGCCGCTGCCGAGCGTGATGTTGTCAAAGCCGACCTGGTTGACCGTGCCGCCGAAGTCGACCGAATGCGCCGTGCCGGTGAACGTCACGCCGATCGGCACCAGCGGACTGAACGCACCGGTCGGGTCGGGGGCGCCGTTGGTCGGCGTGATCGGCAGGTCGAGCGTGGCGAGCAGGTTTCCGCTGGCGTTGAGCCCGTCGTAGACGCGGATCGTGCCGGGGCTGTTGATCGCGGAGTAGAAGAACGAGAAGCCGGTCGTGAACCCGGCCGCCACGTTCATCGTTGCCGCCTTGCCGGACAGGAAGAACAGGATCGTGCTCGGGCTCGGCTCGCCGCCGAAGTTGCCGGTGCCGCCGGCGTCGGAATCGATGATCGAAAGCGAGTTGTCAGAGAACTGGATGCCGTAGTTCGGACCCGGCCCGCTGCCGTTGCCGCCCGTTCCGCCGTTGTAGAAATCATTGACGGCTTCCTGGTCGCCGAGTCCCTCGAACGTCAGCACGGTCGCGCCTTCGGTCGCTGCCGGAATCGCGGGATGCTGGGCTACGGTCGGAACCGCGTTCGGATCGTGAATGCCGACCGGGCTCGCTGCGTTTGCCGCGATGGTGCTGGCCAATGCCGCGGCGGCGAGCCACGGCTTGAGCCGTCTCGTCGTCAACATCATGTCGTCTTTCTCCCCAAGATTGGACTCCGCAGGGTTGCCGGCGGCATCCTTGTGCCGCCGTGCAGTGAGTCAGAAGTCCGATGACCCACCATTACTTTAATTCAAAATGTGATTCAGTTCGCACTATTGGCCGCATTTTGGGTTGCGCTCTAGCGAGTTTCGTGCCAAGCGATTTCCTGGGCGCCGGAACGCATCGCGGATGAGCGCGCCGCTGGTCTCGATCCTGATCCGCAGCGTCGACCGGCCGACGCTTTCGCGCGCTCTCGCGTCGATTGCCGCGCAGGACTATCCCAATATCGAGGTCGTCGTCGTCGCCGCGAGCATCGCGCATCGGGCGCTGCCGGATCGTTGCGGCGCGTTTCCGCTGCGCCTCGTGCGCGCGGCACATCCGCTCGCTCGCGCCGACGCGGCCAACGCCGCGCTCGATGCCGCGCGCGGCGAATGGCTCAACCTGCTCGACGACGACGACGAGCTGATGTCGTCGCACGTCACGCGCCTGCGAGACGCGCTCGATGCCGAGCCGGGATTCCGGCTCGCGCATTCGGCCAGCGAGGATCGCGGCGCAGACGGCCGCGTGCTCGGCCGATACGGCGGGCGCTTCAAGCCGTGGCGCCAGCTCGACACCGGATTTTTCCGCCCGCACTGCGCGATGTTCGCGCGCTCGCTCGTCGACGACGGCGCGCGCTTCGATCCCGCGTTCGAGATCCTCGAGGACATGGATTTCTTCATCCAGTGCGCGCAGCGGACGCCGTTCCTGTTCGTCGCCGAAGCGACCACGCGCTATTACGCCGACGCCGGCGATTCCGGCGCGGGCTACGGCGCGAATCGCGACGCGGAGCGCTTGCGAGCTGCGTTCACGGTGCTCCGCGGCAAATGGGCCGAGCTCGAGAAGCGCATGCGCGCGACGCTGGAGTTTCGCGCCGAGCACGCGCTGTTCCTCGTCGAGCGCGGATATTCCGTCGACGCGGCGCCGCTCGTCGCGAGCCTTCTGCGCGACGACCCTCAATCGGTGGACGGCCGCATCCTGCAAATCCTGCAGCTGATCGCGCACGGCGACGTCGAACGCGCGAAATCGCTGCTCGACGCGATCGGCGACGCGACTCCGCGCGTCGAAGAACTCGCGCGCAAGCTCGACGAAGCGCGCTCGCGCATCGCGACGGCGCGTTGAACGAAGCGCCGTCATTCGAGAAACGCCGAGCGGATCGCATCGAGCAGCGGATCCCGCTGTCCCGGCGGCGCGCTTGCGATGTGGCCCTGGCTGATCGTCCAGATGATCGTGCCGCCGAGGCCCTGCGCGCGCACGAACGCGCCTTTTTCGGCGATCGATGCGGCGTCTTCGTAGTTGACGAAATTGCAGCCGGCAGCGCCGAGCGGCGCGGCCGACGAGAGATACGGCACGCGCGCGGTTGCGTCCCACTCGGCGACCGCGGGCGAGTAGTAATCGGTCGCGATGTTCGCGTAGCTCATCGCGCCGTCATCGGCCGCGATCGAGCCGCCGCTCTGATGCGGCCCGGTCACGTTCTGCCAGCAATAGCCGTAGAACGCGGTGCCGACGCCGAGTCGGCTCGCAGGCACGCCCGAGGCGAGAAAGTACGCGACGCTGCTCGATACCGAGGACGGCGTCGTATCGGTCTCGCCGTACAGCGCGGAGTTGTGCCAGCTTTCCCAGCCTTCCCACGGACCCGCCATGTCGTAGGTCATTACATCGATGCGGTCGAAGAGCGGCGCGATCGTGCCCCACCAGGGATCGGGCTCGGCGAAATTCGCGTTGATCCAGCCGACCGGCACGGTGAGGATCGCTCCGGGGCTTTCGGCGCGAAGCGCCTCGGCAAGCGCGGCGAAATCCGCGCGATCGCCGTCTTCGAGCGGCTCCCAGTCGAGATCGAGCCCGTCGAAGCCGAACGATTCGGCCGTCGCGAGGAGGTTCGCGACGAACGTCGCGCGCTCGCCGGGCGCAGCGGCGGCGCGCCAGCCTTCGACCTCGCCCGCGCCGCCGACCATCAGCACGGCCTTGCGGTTCGCTGCGTGCGCGGCGCTCACGGCGGCCCGCGCCCAAGCGGG